>NZ_JAINZO010000007.1 GCF_020179605.1 Geomonas agri | reverse complement strand
GAGTCTGTCGCAACACGGCGGCTTGGTCTTTGAAAACTAAATAGTAGACGAAACAGCATTTGCGAGTTTCAAAATGTAACAAGTCAGTTGTTTCAAACTAGAATCGGATTTTCCGGTTTCATTTTAAACTGGAGAGTTTGATCCTGGCTCAGAACGAACGCTGGCGGCGTGCTTAACACATGCAAGTCGAACGGGATCCAGAGCTTGCTCTGGTGAGAGTGGCGCACGGGTGAGTAACGCGTGGATAACCTGCCCTGGTATCTGGAATAACATCTCGAAAGGGGTGCTAATACCGGATAAGCCTACGGAGCCTTCGGTCTCTGCAGGAAAAGGTGGCCTCTGAATATGCTACCGTATCAGGATGGGTCCGCGTACCATTAGCTAGTTGGTGGGGTAATGGCCCACCAAGGCGACGATGGTTAGCTGGTCTGAGAGGATGATCAGCCACACTGGAACTGAGACACGGTCCAGACTCCTACGGGAGGCAGCAGTGGGGAATTTTGCGCAATGGGGGAAACCCTGACGCAGCAACGCCGCGTGAGTGATGAAGGCTTTCGGGTCGTAAAGCTCTGTCAGTAGGGAAGAAATGAGCTTGGCTAATATCCAAGTTTCTTGACGGTACCTACAAAGGAAGCACCGGCTAACTCCGTGCCAGCAGCCGCGGTAATACGGAGGGTGCAAGCGTTGTTCGGATTTATTGGGCGTAAAGCGCGTGTAGGCGGTTTCTTAAGTCTGATGTGAAAGCCCTGGGCTCAACCCAGGAAGTGCATTGGATACTGGGAGACTTGAATACGGGAGAGGGTAGTGGAATTCCTAGTGTAGGAGTGAAATCCGTAGATATTAGGAGGAACACCGGTGGCGAAGGCGGCTACCTGGACCGATATTGACGCTGAGACGCGAAAGCGTGGGGAGCAAACAGGATTAGATACCCTGGTAGTCCACGCCGTAAACGATGAGAACTAGGTGTTGCGGGTATTGACCCCTGCAGTGCCGCAGCTAACGCATTAAGTTCTCCGCCTGGGAAGTACGGTCGCAAGACTAAAACTCAAAGGAATTGACGGGGGCCCGCACAAGCGGTGGAGCATGTGGTTTAATTCGACGCAACGCGCAGAACCTTACCTGGGCTTGACATCTACGGAACCTGGTGGAAACATCGGGGTGCCTTCGGGAGCCGTAAGACAGGTGCTGCATGGCTGTCGTCAGCTCGTGTCGTGAGATGTTGGGTTAAGTCCCGCAACGAGCGCAACCCCTATTGCTAGTTGCCATCATTAAGTTGGGCACTCTAGTGAGACTGCCGGTGTCAAACCGGAGGAAGGTGGGGATGACGTCAAGTCCTCATGGCCCTTATGTCCAGGGCTACACACGTGCTACAATGGCCGGTACAAAGAGTTGCGATACCGTGAGGTGGAGCCAATCTCAAAAAGCCGGTCTCAGTTCGGATTGGAGTCTGCAACTCGACTCCATGAAGTTGGAATCGCTAGTAATCGCGGATCAGCACGCCGCGGTGAATACGTTCCCGGGCCTTGTACACACCGCCCGTCACACCACGGGAGTCGGTTGGTCCCGAAGTGCGTGAGCTAACCCGCAAGGGAGGCAGCGTCCTAAGGAATGGCCGGTGACTGGGGTGAAGTCGTAACAAGGTAGCCGTAGGGGAACCTGCGGCTGGATCACCTCCTTTCTAAGGAGCCTAACCAGCCAGTGACTCCGGTCACGTAAGATGCTGGTCATGGTTATCCAGGTCAATCTCGCAAATTGATATGACGTCTACTGTTTAGTTTTGAAAGTCCAAGCCTCGGCTGATTCGAGGTTTTTTGTTCTTTAAAAGTTAGAGATGAATGGTTAGCGATGACTGCCAGGTCCACGACGAGCGCGTCGTCGTTACTGATTGGGCCTGTAGCTCAGCTGGCTAGAGCACACGACTGATAATCGTGAGGTCGGAGGTTCAAGTCCTCCCAGGCCCACCATTTAGTCTCACCCGAAATGGGGGTGTAGCTCAGCTGGGAGAGCACCTGCCTTGCACGCAGGGGGTCATCGGTTCGATCCCGTTCACCTCCACCATTTTGGTCCGGTTCCTTCGGGGATCGTGCTGATACTGTTCTTTGACAATTGCATAGTAGTGAATGTAGGTAGCAACCGAAATGACTTTAGGTCGTTTCGGGAAGTATGCATGGCAGTGAGATCATTTACAGTTTTTTTATGGTCAAGCTACTAAGGGCGTACGGTGGATGCCTAGGCAGAGAGAGGCGATGAAGGACGTGGTAAGCTGCGATAAGCTTCGGTGAGCCGCTAAACAGGCTTTGACCCGGAGATTTCCGAATGGGGAAACCTACTGGAGGTAATGCTTCAGTAACGTATGGTGAATACATAGCCATACGTGGCGAACGAGGGGAACTGAAACATCTAAGTACCCTCAGGAAAAGAAAACAATAGTGATTCCGTCAGTAGCGGCGAGCGAAAGCGGAACAGCCCAAACCGGCACCATTTCGATGGTTCCGGGGTTGTGGGGCCCCGACGTGGGATTGATGATTGGTAGGAGAACGGTCTGGAAAGGCCGGCCATAGTGGGTGATAGCCCCTTATCCGAAACCATGAGTCACCCTAGGGTGTCCCCGAGTACTGCGAGGCACGTGAAACCTCGTGGGAATCCGGGAGGACCATCTCCCAAGGCTAAATACTACTCTCTGACCGATAGTGAACCAGTACCGTGAGGGAAAGGTGAAAAGTACTCCAATGAGGAGGGTGAAATAGAACCTGAAACCGTATGCCTACAAGCAGTGGGAGCACTATGGAGCAATCCAGTGTGACCGCGTGCCTTTTGCATAATGAGTCAGCGAGTTACCCTCAGCAGCGAGGTTAAGTTCATAGAACGGAGCCGCAGCGAAAGCGAGTCTTAATAGGGCGAATTAGTTGCTGGGGGTAGACCCGAAACCGGGTGATCTATCCATGTCCAGGGTGAAAGGAAGGTAACACTTCGTGGAGGCCCGAACCCACTGGCGTTGAAAAGCCAGGGGATGAGGTGTGGATAGGAGTGAAAGGCTAATCAAACTCGGAGATAGCTGGTTCTCCCCGAAATATATTTAGGTATAGCCTCACAAAGTAAGTAGCGGGGGTAGAGCACTGGATGGGCTAGGGGCCTCACCAGGTTACCAAACCTAACCAAACTCCGAATACCGCTAACTGTTATTGTGGGAGTCAGACTGCGGGTGATAAGATCCGTAGTCAAAAGGGAAAGAGCCCAGACCGCCAGCTAAGGTCCCAAAATCTATGCTAAGTGGAAAACGATGTGGAAATGCCCAGACAACCAGGAGGTTGGCTTAGAAGCAGCCACCCTTTAAAGAAAGCGTAATAGCTCACTGGTCGAGTGGGTCTGCGCGGAAAATGTAACGGGGCTAAGCATAGTACCGAAGCTGCGGATTTGATCCTTAAGGATCAAGTGGTAGGGGAGCATTGTGTAAGCCTGCGAAGGTCGACCGTGAGGACGGCTGGAGGTATCACAAGAGATTATGCTGACATGAGTAGCGAAAAACAAGGTGAGAAACCTTGTCACCGAAAACCCAAGGTTTCCTACGTAAAGGTAATCTGCGTAGGGTTAGTCGGTCCCTAAGGCGAGGCCGAAAGGCGTAGTTGATGGGAAACAGGTTAATATTCCTGTACCACCTGTTGTTGCGATGGGGGGACGGAGAAGGGTAGACGATCCTGGCGCTGGTTGTCCAGGTTTAAGGTTGTAGGCGGGAAGAGGAGGCAAATCCCTTCTTCCATTCAACGCTGAGAACTGATGACGAGGGGGTATCCCCGTAAAGTCGTCGATCCCATGCTTCCAAGAAAAGCCTCTAAGCTTCAGACAGCAGGTGACCGTACCGTAAACCGACTCAGGTGGGTGAGGATAAATGTCCTAAGGTGCTTGAGAGAACACTGGTTAAGGAACTCGGCAAAATGATACCGTAACTTCGGGAGAAGGTATGCCCTTTTTGGTGAAGGCGATTCGCTCGCACAGCTGAAGAGGGTCGCAGAGAAATGGCGGTAGCGACTGTTTACTAAAAACATAGGACTCTGCAAAGTCGCAAGACGACGTATAGGGTCTGACGCCTGCCCGGTGCCGGAAGGTTAAGGGGATTTGTTAGCCGCAAGGTGAAGCTTTGAACCGAAGCCCCGGTAAACGGCGGCCGTAACTATAACGGTCCTAAGGTAGCGAAATTCCTTGTCGGGTAAGTTCCGACCTGCACGAATGGCGTAACGATTTCCGCGCTGTCTCAACCAGTGGCTCAGCGAAATTGAATTCTCGGTGAAGATGCCGAGTACCCGCGGTAAGACGGAAAGACCCCGTGCACCTTTACTACAGTTTGACAGTGACATTCGAATAAGCTTGTGTAGGATAGGTGGGAGACTTTGAAGCTGGGACGCCAGTCTCGGTGGAGTCAACCTTGAAATACCACCCTGGTTTGTTTGGATGTCTAACCCAGGCCCGTCATCCGGGTCGGGGACACTGTCTGATGGGTAGTTTGACTGGGGCGGTCGCCTCCCAAAGAGTAACGGAGGCGCGCGAAGGTTCCCTCAGGCTGATTGGAAACCAGCCGTAGAGTGTAAAGGCATAAGGGAGCTTGACTGCGAGACCAACAAGTCGAGCAGGTACGAAAGTAGGTCTTAGTGATCCGGCGGTTCTGTATGGAAGGGCCGTCGCTCAACGGATAAAAGGTACGCCGGGGATAACAGGCTGATCTCCCCCAAGAGTTCACATCGACGGGGAGGTTTGGCACCTCGATGTCGGCTCATCGCATCCTGGGGCTGAAGTAGGTCCCAAGGGTTTGGCTGTTCGCCAATTAAAGCGGTACGCGAGCTGGGTTTAAAACGTCGTGAGACAGTTTGGTCCCTATCTACCGTGGGCGTAGGATACTTGAGAAGAGTTGACCTTAGTACGAGAGGACCGGGTTGAACGTACCTCTGGTGTTCCAGTTGTTCCGCCAGGAGCAGTCGCTGGGTAGCTATGTACGGAAAGGATAACCGCTGAAAGCATCTAAGCGGGAAGCCTCCTTCAAGATTAGGTATCCCTGGGAGCAATCCCCTAAAGGCCCGTTGTAGACCACAACGTTGATAGGCCGGGTGTGTAAGTGCAGTAATGCATTCAGCTTACCGGTACTAATCGGCCGTGAGGCTTGACCATAAAAAATTCTTAGAGAGGGGGGTGGACCTCCACCCCCCGATCATACACTGCCAAAAAATCCTACAGACACGAAATGCGATTGTGAGAAACATATTGCGCGGGCGTCATGCCCAAGCTACGAGTTTCTCTGTGGCTATGCCGAGAGGGTCACACCCGTTCCCATCCCGAACACGGAAGTTAAGCCTCTCAGGGCCGATGGTACTGCACTGGTAACGGTGTGGGAGAGTAGGTCGCCGCAGGGAATTTAATT
>NZ_JAINZO010000006.1 GCF_020179605.1 Geomonas agri | reverse complement strand
ACTTCAGGACCACCGACGTTACCGGCGTGGTTGACCTCGAGGCCGGTGTCGAGATGGTTATGCCGGGCGACAACGTCTCGGTAACCGTGAACCTGATCACCCCGATCGCAATGGACGAAGGTCTGCGTTTCGCTATCCGCGAAGGCGGCCGTACCGTCGGTGCAGGGGTCGTCGCCTCCATCATCGAGTAAGAATAGAAAAACATACGGTTTTCAGTCCGGGTTTCCGGGCGGGCACGACGAGTGTCCCTCCCGGAAATCTTCGGCTGTAAACTGAAAAACTTGTTTCATCACGAGGAAGAGATGCCTAGTCAGAAAATTAGAATCCGCTTGAAAGCATACGACCACAAGCTCCTTGATACTTCCGTTGGCGAGATCGTCGACACCGCTAAGAGGACCGGCGCACGCGTTGCCGGCCCGATTCCGCTGCCGACCGTCATCAACAAGTACTGCGTGCTGCGTGGACCGCACGTCGACAAGAAGTCGCGCGAGCAGTTCGAAATCAGGACCCATAAGCGCCTGATCGACATTCTCGAGCCGACTCAGCAGACTGTCGACGCTCTGATGAAACTCGACCTCTCCGCTGGTGTGGACGTCGAGATCAAGCTTTAATACAAGGATAGGAAGTCGACCATGAATAAGGGATTGATTGGGAAAAAACTGGGCATGACCCAGATATTTGCCGAGGACGGCAGGCGCATCGCCGTGACCGTCGTCGAGGCTGGGCCGTGCGTCGTCCTGCAGAAGAAGACCGTTGAGAAGGACGGCTACAGCGCCATCCAGGTCGGTTTCGGTGCGAAGGACGCCTCCAAGGCCAACGCGGCCCAGGTGGGCCACTGCAAGGGCGCTGGCGCTGGCGTGTTCACCACCTACCGCGAACTGCGCATGGACGACACCAGCGCATACAACGTGGGCGACGTGATCGAAGCCGGTGTGTTCGCAGAGGGCGACTTGGTTGACGTGACCGGCACCTCCATCGGTAAGGGTTTCGCCGGCGTTATCAAGCGTTGGGGCTTCAAAGGCGGTCGGTCGAGCCACGGCTCCCGTTTCCACCGCGCTCCGGGCTCCATCGGCTGCTCCGCGACCCCCTCCAGGGTTTTCAAGAACAAGAAGATGCCGGGCCAGCTCGGTAACGAGAAGGTGACCGTGCAGCGCCTGAAAGTTGTGCGCGTGGACGCTGCTGACAATCTGATTCTGCTCGGTGGAGCGATCCCCGGTTCCGCCAACGGCGTGGTCCTGATCAAGGACTCCGTCAAGGCGACGAGATAACGGGGGCTGGAGATAGACATGGCAAAGTTAGACGTATTTGACATCAAAAAAGCAAAGGTCGGTGAGATCGAAGTCTCCGACGCCGTCTTCAACGACGACGTGCGCGAGTACCTGATCCACGAGGCCGTCAAGATCCAGCTCGCTAACCGCAGGCAGGGTACCGTAGCGGTCAAGAACCGCGCCGCGGTTTCCGGTTCCGGCAAGAAGCCGTTCAAGCAGAAAGGCACCGGCCAGGCCCGTCAGGGTTGCGCCAGGGCGCCCCAGTATCCGGGCGGCGGCGTGGCTTTCGGGCCGCAGCCGAAAACCTACAACCTCTCCATGAACAAGAAGGCGAGGAAAGCCGCTCTCAGAAGCGCACTCTCCATGCTCTATAAGAAAGAGGCGATCACTGTACTGAACAGCTTTGAGCTTCCTTCTATCAAGACAAAGGCATTTGTAGAGGTACTAAATGCTTTTAACCTTGACAAGACGCTCGTTATCACAGATACTGCGAATCTTGTTTTGGAGCTTTCCGCCCGCAATGTGAAAAACGTCAAGGTGCTGGGCCCGGAAGGTCTCAACATTTTCGACATCATGAAATACCAGAGCGTCGTCTTTACCGAGGCCGCCGTTCGTCGTGTTGAAGGAGCATTACAGTCATGAACATCTATGACGTCATAAAGAAACCGCTCATCACTGAGAAGACCACGGTAGAGAAGGACGACAAAAACGTCATCGCTTTCGTGGTGAACGGTGCCGCCAACAAGATCGAGATCAAGGCTGCCGTCGAGAAGCTCTTCAACGCCAAGGTGGATGCTGTGAACACGGTTAACGTGGCCGGCAAGACCAAGCGCACTGCGAAGGGTATCGGCAAGCGCTCCAACTGGAAGAAGGCGTACGTGACCCTCACCGAGGGTTCCAACGTCGATTTCTTCGAAGCATAAAAAACTGTGTGGGGATTTAGATAATGGCTATAAAAACTTACAAACCTACTTCTCCGGGTAGAAGGGCGCAGACCTGCTCGACCTTCGAGGAGATCACCGCCTGCAAGCCTGAGAAATCTCTCGTCGAGAACCTCAAGAAGAGCGGCGGCAGGAACTCGAACGGCCGCGTTACCTCCAGGAACGTCGGTGGCGGTCACAAGCAGAAATACAGGATCATCGACTTCCGTCGTGACAAGATCGACATCCCGGCCAAAGTCGCCTCGATCGAGTACGATCCGTGCCGCAGCGCGCGTATTGCGCTGCTGAACTACGCCGACGGCGAGAAGCGCTACATCCTGGCTCCGCTCTCCCTGAAAGTTGGTGATAGCGTTATCTCCAGCGAGCAGGCCGACATCAAGCCGGGCAACGCGCTCCCCATCAGGTGCATCCCGCTGGGTACCATCATCCACAACATCGAGCTGAAGATCGGTAAGGGGGCCCAGTTGGCCCGTTCCGCCGGTACCTTCGCGCAGCTCATGTCCAAGGAAGGGAAGTACGCCCAGGTGAAGCTCCCCTCCTCGGAAGTCCGCATGATCCTCATGGACTGCAAGGCTACCATCGGCCAGGTGGGTAACGTGGATCACGAGAACGTCTCCATCGGCAAAGCCGGTCGTTCCCGTTGGCTCGGCGTTCGCCCCCACGTAAGGGGCGTCGCGATGAACCCGGTCGACCACCCGCACGGCGGTGGCGAGGGCAGGACCTCCGGTGGTCGTCACCCGGTAACCCCGTGGGGTATCCCCACCAAGGGCTACAAGACGCGCACCAACAAGCGGTCCACCGCCTTCATCGTGAAGAAGCGCAGCAAATAACTCATCTGGATAGAGGATTTTAAAAGATGGCAAGATCTATAAAGAAGGGGCCTTTCGTTGACGCACATCTGGAAGCGAAAGCCCAGGCAGAACAGGCCGGCAGCAAGAAGGTGATCAAGACCTGGTCGCGTCGCTCGACCATCACCCCGGATTTCATCGGGCTCACCTTCGCGGTGCACAACGGCAAGAAGTTCATCCCTGTGTTCGTCACTGAGAACATGGTCGGCCACAAGATGGGCGAGTTCTCACCTACCAGAACCTTCTACGGCCACGCTGCTGACAAGAAGAGCAAGCTCAAGAAGAAGTAAGGTCCTAAAGGAGTTTTGTAATGGAATCATCCGCTAAATTATCCTCTGTCCGCCTCTCCCCGAGGAAAACACGCCTGGTCGTGGACCTCGTCAGGGGCAAGGGCATTCAGACTGCGCTGAACACCCTGCGTTTCTCGCCGCAACCGTCGGCGAAGCTTATCTCGAAGCTCCTTTCCTCGGCTGTTGCCAACGCCGAGCAGAAGGGTTGCTCCGATGTGGACAAGCTCTTCGTCAAGACGATTTTCGTCGACGGCGGCGCGGTACTTAAGCGCTTCACCCCCCGCGCCATGGGCCGGGCTAGCAAGATCAGAAAACCGACGAGCCACATTACCGTGGTCCTTGCGGAAAAGAAATAAGAACGGGTCGGAGGTGATGTTTTGGGTCAGAAAGTAAATCCTATAGGTTTCAGGCTCGGGGTTATCAAAACCTGGGATTCCAAATGGTACGCGGAAAAAGATTATGCGAAGCTTCTTCACGAAGACCTGAAGCTGCGCAATTTCCTTAAGAAAAGGCTGTATCATTCCGGCGTCTCCAAGATCGAGATCGAGCGCGCTGCGGGCAAAGCGAAGATCAACATCTTCACCGCACGTCCGGGCCTGATCATCGGCAAGAAGGGCTCCGAGGTCGAGACTTTGAAGAAGGAGCTGGCCAAGCTCACCGACAAAGAGGTCTACCTTAACATACAGGAAGTCAGGAAGCCGGAGCTGGACGCCCAGCTCGTCGCCGAGAACGTGGCCATGCAGCTGGAGCGCCGTATCGCCTTCCGCCGCGCCATGAAGAAGAGCGTCACCTCGACGCTCAAGTTCGGCGCCAAGGGGATCAGGATCACTTGCTCCGGCCGTCTGGGTGGGGCAGAGATGTCGAGGACCGAATGGTACCGCGAAGGTCGGGTGCCGCTGCACACGCTGCGCGCGGACATCGACTACGGTTTCGCCGAGGCGAAGACCACCTACGGTATCATCGGCGTAAAAGTGCTCCTCTTCAAGGGTGAAGTGCTCTCCGCTAAAAAATAGGAACAGGAGTTTTTTGCGATGTTAATGCCCAAGAAAGTTAAGCATAGAAAACAGATGAAAGGGCGCATGACCGGCACCCTCCAGCGCGGCGTCGAGCTTGCGTTCGGTGATTTCGGTCTGCAGGCAACCGAGTGCGGCTGGCTGGATTCCCGCCAGATCGAGGCCGCCCGTATCGCCATGACCCGTTACATCAAGAGGGGCGGCAAGATCTGGATCCGTATCTTCCCGGACAAACCGCTCACGGCGAAACCCGCCGAGACCCGTATGGGCAAGGGGAAAGGCTCCCCGGATTCCTGGGTCTGCGTCATCAAGCCTGGCCGCGTCCTGTACGAAATGGAAGGGGTCAGCGAGGAAGTGGCGCGCGAGGCATTCCGGCTTGCGGCGCACAAGCTCCCCGTAGCCACCAAGTTCATCACGAGGGCGGAAATCAATGAAGGCTAACGAACTTAAAAACGCGACGGCAGCAGAGCTTGAGACCAAGAGCGCCGAGCTTACCAAGGAACTCTTCAACGTGAAGTTTCAGCTTCACACCGGGCGTCTTGAGAACACCGCCAAGGTGGCGAACCTCAGAAAAGACATCGCCCGCGTGAAGACCATACTCCGCGAAAAGAGAGGCTAAGAGATAGATATGAGCGAAAGAGGCAACAGAAAAACTCAGATCGGCGTGGTCGTCTCGGACAAGATGGACAAGACCGCAGTGGTTAAGGTCGACCGCCTGGTGAAGCACCCCGTCTACAACAAATACATCAAGCGCTCCGCCAAGTACAAGGCGCACGATATCGACAACTCCGCCAAGATCGGCGACCGTGTTCTTATCGTGGAAACCCGTCCGCTTTCCAAGGACAAGCGCTGGAAGATCAGACAGATTATCGAGTCCAAGGCTTAAGGGCTCGCCGGGAGTTAAACAATGATTCAGATGCAGACACTATTGGACGTGGCGGACAACTCCGGCGCGAAGAAGCTCTTTTGCATTAAAGTGCTCGGCGGTTCCAAGCGCCGTTACGCCGGGATTGGCGACATCATCGTCGCTTCCGTCAAGGAAGCTCTCCCCAATTCGAAGGTGAAGAAGGGCGACGTGGTGAAGGCTGTCGTGGTGCGTACCGCTAAGGCTGTGGGGCGTCCGGACGGCTCCTACATCCGTTTCGACACCAACTCCGGCGTGGTCATCAACAACGCCAAGGAGCCGGTCGGCACTCGTATCTTCGGACCGGTCGCCAGGGAACTTCGCGCCAAGAAGTTCATGAAGATCATATCCCTCGCCCCCGAGGTACTTTAAGACTAGATCCTGGAGAATAGAGATGCTGGGCAAAAAATTACATGTAAAGAAAAACGATACCGTCGTTATCACCACGGGTAAGGATCGTTCCAAGAGCGGCAAGGTGCTCTCCATCCATCCGAAGAAGGACGGCGTGATCGTCGAGGGGATCAACGTGGTGAAGCGCCACGTGAAGCCCCGCGGTTCCGAGCAGGGGGGCATCCTGGAGAAGGAAGCACCGGTGCACATTTCCAACGTGATGCTGCTCTGCGGGAAGTGCAACAAGCCTGTAAGGACCAGGACCACCGTTCTGGAAGACGGAAAAAAGGCGCGCTGCTGTGTCAAATGCGGCGAGTCCTTTGACAAATAGTTTTGGAGGATTCAATGGCACGGCTGGCTGAGCTTTACAATAAAGAGATGGTCCCGCAACTGATGAAGGACCATAACTACGAAAACATCATGGAAGTCCCCAAGCTCGTGAAAATCGTGCTGAACATGGGCCTGGGCGAAGCAATCCAGAACGTCAAGATCCTGGATTCGGCCGCCGAGGAACTGGGCGCCATCGCGGGCCAGAAGCCCGTGATCACGAAAGCAAAGAAGTCCATCGCGGGCTTCAAGCTGCGCCAGGGCATGCCGATCGGCTGCTCGGTGACGCTGCGTCGCGAGAAGATGTACGAGTTCCTCGACCGCCTGATCAGCGTCTCGCTGCCGCGCGTGCGTGACTTCAAGGGGATCAACGGCAAGGGCTTCGACGGCAAGGGTAACTACTCCCTGGGCATCAAGGAGCAGCTGATCTTCCCCGAGATCGACTACGACAAGGTCGACAAGATCAAGGGTCTCAACATCACGATCGTGACCACGGCAAAGACCGACGCTGAGGGCAAGGCGCTTCTCAAGCTTATGGGCCTGCCGTTCAGGAACTAATACAGGTTTTGGAGGAATTCCGTGGCTAAGACATCTATGATCATAAAAGCTCAGAGGGCCAAGTACAAGGTACGCGAGCGCAATCGCTGCGCCGTTTGCGGTCGTCCTAGAGCATACTACCGGAAATTCGATATGTGCAGGATCTGCCTGAGGAAGTTCTCTAACTCCGGCCAGATCCCCGGTGTGATAAAGTCCAGTTGGTAAAAAGATTCCGATTTAGGAAAGAGGAGTAGTTTCATATGTGCATGACAGATCCAGTTGCCGACATGCTGACCAGAATCAGGAACGCTGGTATGGCAAAACACCAGAAAGTTGACATCCCTTCGTCGAACCTCAAGGTGAGCCTCGCCACGGTGCTGCGCACCGAAGGCTTCATCAAGAACTTCAAGGTCATCGCCGACAGCAAGCAGGGGATTCTGCGGGTATACCTCAAGTTCATTGATGAGAAGGAACCGGTCATCAACGAGATCAAGAGGATCAGCAAGCCGGGCGGCCGGGTCTATGTCCACTCCGACAAGATCAAGCAGGTGAAAAACGGACTGGGCGTCGCCATCCTCTCGACTTCCAAGGGGCTGGTAACCGACAAGACCGCACGCGAACTGGGCATCGGCGGCGAAGTCCTTTGCACGGTCTGGTAGTCATTTTCGCTTTAAGGAGCTTTGCATGTCTAGAATAGGAAAACTTCCCATCGCGATCCCTGCGGGGGTGAAAGTCATATACAACGCGCCGGAGATCAAGGTAGAGGGCCCGAAAGGGAAACTCGCCCGCGTTCTCGGCGGTGGCGTCACCATCGACGTGACCGGCGATGCCATCACCGTAACCCGTAACGACGACACCATCAAGTCCCGCTCGGCCCACGGCCTGACCAGGACCCTGATCAACAACATGGTCGTCGGTGTCTCCAAAGGCTTCGAGACCGCGCTCGAGATCAACGGCGTCGGTTACCGCGCCGAGGTGAAGGGCAACGTGCTCAACCTGGCCCTCGGCTACTCGCACCCGATCAACTTCGAGCTTCCGGCGGGGATCACCGTCGAAGTGGACAAGATGACCAAGCTGAAGGTGCTGGGGATCGACAAGGAGCTGGTGGGGCAGACCGCCGCCAAGATCCGTGATTTCCGTGGTCCGGAGCCCTACAAGGGCAAAGGTATCAAGTACGCTGACGAAACCATTCTGAGAAAAGCCGGCAAAACCGGCAAAAAATAGCAATTGCTAAGGAGAAGTGCCTTGAGTTCTTTAGCCCAAAAACAGGTAGCTCGTCTTAAGAGACAGACCAGGGTCAGGAAGAAAATTACCGGTTCGCCGGCTCGCCCGAGACTGAACGTCTTCAAGAGTGCTCGTCACATATACGCTCAGCTGATCGACGATACCACCGGTGCGACGCTCGCATCCGCCTCCACCTTGGTGGGCGAGGTAGCCGAAGGGCTTTCGTACACCGGCAACATCGAGGCAGCCGCCAAGGTTGGCGCCGCCATCGCCAAGAGGGCCCTCGAAAAGGACATCAAAGCGGTCGTCTTCGACCGTAACGGTTTCCTCTACCACGGTAGGATCAAAGCTCTGGCTGAAGCCGCACGCGAAAACGGTCTGTCCTTCTAGGGCAGGTAAGGAGGAATTAGTTTGCTTAAGATCAATGCCAGTGAAATGAATCTTACCGATAGGGTCGTCCATATCAGCCGCGTAGCCAAGGTGGTCAAGGGTGGCCGCAGGTTCAGCTTCTCCGCTCTCGTGGTGGTAGGCGACGGTAACGGCGTGGTAGGCTACGGCCTGGGCAAAGCCAACGAGGTACCCGAGGCAATCCGCAAGGGCGTCGAGCAGGCCAAGAAGAACCTGATCAAGGTTCCCATCGTTGCCGGCCAGACCATCCCCTTCGAGATCCTGGGCCACTTCGGCGCAGGCAAGGTGCTCATGATGCCCGCCTCCGCAGGTACCGGTGTTATCGCCGGCGGTGCTGCCCGCGCGGTCTTCGAGTCCGCGGGTCTGCACAACATCCTCGCTAAGTGCCTGGGCTCCAACAACCCGCACAATGTGGTCAAGGCGGCTTTCGCCGGTCTTGCCCAGCTGAAGACTGCGGAAGAGCTGATGGCGCGCCGCGGCATCACCGAATAGTACTTAAGGAGCAGAACATGTCTGAACTGAAGGTTACGCTCGTGAAGAGCGGCATCGGTCAAACCGAGAAAATGAAGGGCCGCCTGCTCGGCATGGGGCTCACCAAGCGTGAGAAGACCGTGGTCCTGCAGGACACCCCGGAAATTCGTGGGATGATCGCCAAGGTTTCCCACCTGGTACGCGTCGAAGAGTAATTCCCCCTAAAGGTGACAATCATGCAATTGAATACCATCAAACCGGCCATCGGGTCGACCAAGAATAGAAAGCGCATTGGCAGGGGCACCGGCTCCGGCCACGGCAAGACCGCGACCAAGGGTCACAAGGGCCAGAAGGCACGCTCCGGCGGCTCCGTTAAGCCCGGCTTCGAGGGCGGCCAGATGCCGATGCACAGAAGGCTTCCCAAGCGCGGCTTCACCCCGCTCTCCAAAAAGGAGTATGCACTGGTGAACCTGTGCCAGCTCGAGATCTTCGAGGCAGGCAGCGTGGTGGACGCCGAGGCGCTACTGCAGAGCGGCCTGATCTCCGGCATCCGCGACGGCATCAAGGTGCTCGGCACCGGCGAACTGACCCGGGCTCTGACCATCAAGGCTCACAAATTCAGCGCCTCCGCTCGCGAAAAAATCACTGCGGCAGGTGGTTCCATCGAGGAGATTTAGTCTTGATAGAAGCCTTCCAGAACATTTTCAAGATTCCCGAGCTTAAAAAGAAGGTTCTCTTTTCGCTGGCCATGCTGGCCGTCTACCGGGTAGGGTGTCACATCCCTACTCCGGGCATCGACGCCCAGGCCCTCTCGCAGTTCTTCAAGGCTGCCCAGGGTACGCTGCTCGGTATGTTCGACATGTTCTCTGGCGGGGCTCTCGAGAAGCTCACCGTCTTTGCCCTCGGCATCATGCCGTACATCTCCTCCTCCATCATCTTCCAGCTCCTGACCGTGGTGGTTCCTGCCATCGAGAAGCTCTCCAAGGAGGGCGACGCCGGCAGGAAGAAGATCATCCAGTACACCCGCTACGGCACCGTGGTGCTGTCGGTGGTGCAGTCCTTCGGCATCTCAATCGGTCTTGAGGCAATGCGCGGACCGGCTGGCGAGCTGGTCGTCCCGAACCCGGGCTGGAGCTTCCGCCTGATGACGGTGATCACGCTGACCGCGGGTACCGCCTTCATCATGTGGCTGGGCGAGCAGATGTCCGAGAAGGGGATTGGCAACGGCATCTCCCTGATCATCTTCGCAGGCATCGTGGCCCGCATCCCGAACGCTATCGGGAACAGCTTCCGCCTGATCAAGACCGGTGAGCTCTCCCTGTTCGTGCTGCTGCTGGTGCTTGCCGTTATGTTCCTGGTCATCGCCGCGGTGGTGTTCATGGAGCGCGGCCAGCGCAGGATCCCGATCCACTACGCCAAGCGCGTGGTGGGGCTGAAGACGGTCGGGGCGCAGAGTTCGCACCTGCCGCTCAAGGTGAACATGGCCGGCGTCATCCCGCCGATCTTCGCCTCGTCGATCATCATGTTCCCGGCCACGGTCGGTAACTTCATCGACATTCCCTGGGTGCAGGCGGCATCTAAGCAGCTGGCTCCCGGAAAGTTGCTCTACGAGATTTTATTTGTTGCCTTTATCGTCTTTTTTTGCTATTTCTACACGGCTGTGACTTTCAACCCGGTTGATGTCGCCGATAACGTCAAGAAGCAGGGCGGTTACGTGCCCGGGATTCGTCCCGGCAAGGAGACCTCTGACTTTCTGGACGCGGTGCTCACCAAGCTGACCTTCGCGGGTGCCATTTACATCTCCGCGGTCTGTGTGCTTCCCTCGATCCTGATCGGGAAATTCAACCTTCCCTTTTATTTCGGTGGCACCTCGTTGCTGATCGCGGTCGGCGTCGGCATGGACACCTTGTCCCAGATCGAGGCGCACCTGATCACGCGCAGCTACGAAGGGTTCATGAAAGGCGTTCGCATCCAGGGTAGAAAATAGGAGGCCCCGATGAACCTCATCCTCCTTGGACCCCCTGGCGTAGGCAAGGGGACCCAGGCGAAACTTCTCATAGACAGGTTTGGTATCCCGCAGATATCGACAGGCGATATACTGCGGGCTGCCGTTAAAGAGCTCACTCCGATGGGGATCAAGGCGAAGGGGTTTATGGACTCCGGCGCGCTGGTTCCCGACGAGGTCGTTATTGGGATCGTGGAAGAGCGCCTGGCGCAGCCGGACTGCCAGAAGGGTTTTATTCTGGACGGCTTCCCGCGCACCGTGCCCCAGGCCGACGCGCTTTCCCAGGTGCTCTCCGGTATCGGCAAGAAGATAGACCACGTGGTTTCCCTCTCCGTGGACAAAGCCGAGCTCCTGAAGCGTCTCACCGGCAGGCGCGCCTGCTCCAAGTGCGGCGCCGGCTACCATGTCGACTTCGCTCCGTCCAAGGTTGCAGGGATATGCGACGCATGTGGCGGTGAGCTGTTCCAGCGCGAGGACGACAAGGAAGAAACCATCTTGAACCGGCTTGCGGTGTACGAGGCGCAGACCTCTCCGCTGATCTCCTACTACCAGACCGCGGGGCTGCTCCGTTCGGTCAACGGTCTCGGGAGCGTGGAAGGGATCCAGGCCGAGATCGTGGCCGTACTGCAGGGCGAACGGTGATAGTACTCAAATCCCGGGCCGAGATCGAGAAGATGGCGGCTGCCGGCAGGATGGTCGCCGAAGTACTCGCCGGCCTGAGAGAGATGGTGGCACCGGGGGTAACCCTGGCACAGTTGGACGCATACGCCGAGAGGGAAACGCTGAAGAGGAAGGCGAAGCCAGCCTTCAAGGGTTACAGCGGCTTCCCCTTTTCGCTTTGTTGCTCGGTGAACGAGCAGGTGGTACACGGTTTCGCCACGCAGCGCGCCCTGGTGGACGGTGACATCGTCAGCCTCGACTTCGGCGTCCTGCACAATGGCTTCTACGGCGACTCAGCCATCACGGTTCCGGTAGGCAAGGTTTCCGAGGTTGCTGCCAGGCTGATCAAGGCCACCGAGGAGTCGCTTTACCGCGCCATCGACGTCGCCGACACCGCGCACCGGTTGTCCGACATCGCTCACGCGGTCCAGTCCCACGTCGAGGCGCGCGGCTTTTCCGTAGTGCGCGACTTCGTGGGGCACGGCATCGGTAAGGAGTTGCACGAGGGGCCGCAGATCCCCAACTTCGGTGTTCCCGGCAAGGGCCCCAAGCTGAAAAGCGGCATGGTGCTCGCCATCGAGCCGATGATCAACGAGAAGGGTTACGATGTGAAGGTGCTGGAGGACGGCTGGACGGCGGTGACGGTCGACGGCGGACTCTCGGCGCACTTCGAGCACACGGTAGCAATAACGGACAACGGTCCGCTGATACTTACGAAAATCTAGATTGGCAAAACGTCTTCAAAAGGAAGTGAACTATGAAGGTTCGGGCATCGGTTAAGAAGATCTGTGTAAAGTGCAAGATTGTCAAGCGCAAGGGCATAGTCCGCGTCATCTGCGAGACCCCCAAGCATTCACAGAGACAGGGCTAATAGGAGGAGCTGGCATTGGCACGTATCGCAGGGGTAGATTTACCCAGGAATAAGAGAATAGAGATCGCACTGACCTACATCTACGGCATCGGCAGGTCTCTCTCCCAGGAAATTCTTACGGCAACCGGTGTTGACATGAACACCCGTTGTGACAACCTGACCGAGGCGGAAGTCTCCAAGATCAGGGAGTATATCGATAAGAACGTGAAGGTCGAAGGCGACCTGCGCCGCGACATTTCCATGAGCATCAAGCGCCTCATGGATCTCGGCTGCTATCGCGGTCTTCGTCACAGGAAAGGTCTTCCCTGCCGCGGGCAGCGTACCAAGACCAATGCACGCACCAGGAAAGGGCCGGCTCGTACGGTCGCTGGCAAGAAGAAATAAGATTCTGGAGGGATAATGGCGAGCCCGGCTAAGAAGGTCGTTAAGAAGAAAAAAGAGAGAAAGAATATTCCCACTGGCGTGGCGCACATTCAGGCTACGTTCAACAATACCATGATCACCATCACCGACCCGGTCGGTAACGTGGTTGCCTGGTGCACCTCCGGTGCCAAGGGCTTCAAAGGCTCTAGGAAGAGCACCCCGTTCGCAGCCCAGATGGCTGCCGAGGATGCTGCCAAGAAGGCCCAGGAGCATGGCATGCGCACCATCGAAGTGTACGTGAAGGGCCCCGGCTCCGGCCGCGAGTCCGCGCTGCGCGCACTGCAGGCTGCCGGCTTCGCCGTTAGCTTCATCCGCGACGTAACGCCGATTCCGCACAACGGCTGCCGTCCCCCGAAGAGAAGAAGAGTCTAGGACCGTATCGACGGACCTGGCGTTACGGAACTATCAGTTAGGATCATAGGAGGTCTTCATTGGCTAGGTATACAGGGCCCTCATGCAGGCTGTGCAGGCGCGAAGGATCGGAACTTTTTCTTAAAGGCGAGCGTTGCTACACCGACAAATGCGCCATCAAGAGAAGGAGCTATCCGCCGGGACAGCACGGGCAGGGTCGCATAAAAGTTTCTGATTACGGTGTTCAGCTGCGCGAAAAACAGAAGGTACGTCGTATCTACGGCATCCTTGAGAACCAGTTCCGCGGGTACTTCGAGACCGCAGACCGGATGAAAGGTGTGACCGGCGAAAACCTCCTCTTCCTCCTGGAGAGAAGGCTCGACAACGTCGTCTACCGTCTCGGTTTCGCTGCTTCGCGCGACGAGGCACGTCAGCTGGTGCGTCACAGCCACTTCACCCTCAACGGGCGTAAGGCTAACATCCCCTCCATCCAAGTGAAGGCGGGCGATGTGATCCAGCTGCGTGAGAAGAGCCGCAAGATCGCCGTGATCGGTGAGTCCCTCGAGGCCGTGGTTCGCCGCGGTATCCCGCAGTGGCTCGAACTGGACAAGGATGCTTTCAAGGGCACCGTGAAGACCAGCCCGGTACGCGAAGACATCACCATGCCGATTCAGGAGCAGTTGATCGTCGAGCTCTACTCCAAGTAAAGGCTGACCAACATCCGATACAGGGGGATCTAAATGTATAGAAATTGGCGCGATCTGATCAGGCCGAAGAAGCTTCAGGTTGAGACAGAATCGCTGACTAATACATACGGCAAGTTCTACGCCGAGCCTTTCGAAAGGGGGTTCGGTACCACCCTGGGAACGGGGCTGCGTAGGGTCCTCATCTCCAGCCTGCAGGGGGCGGCAATCGTTTCCGTTAAGGCCAAGGGCGTGCTGCACGAATTCTCCGCTGTCCCGGGCGTTACCGAGGACATGACGGATATCATCCTCAACCTGAAAGGGGTGCGCCTCAAGGTGCACGGCAACGAGTCCCGGATGATCCGGATCGTGCAGAAGGGTGAAGGGGTGGTCAAGGCGAAGGATATCATCACCGACAACAACGTCGAGATCCTGAACCCGGAACATCACATCGCAACCTGCTCCAAGGACGCCAACCTGGAGATGGACCTCATGGTGAAAGTCGGCAAGGGTTACGTCCCGGCTGACCGCAACCGTGACGAGAAGGCACCGGTCGGGACTATCCCGATCGACGCGATCTTCTCCCCGATTCACAAGGTGAACTTCACCGTCACCAACGCTCGCGTGGGTCAGATCACCGACTACGACAAGCTTACTATCGAAGTCTGGACCGACGGCAGCGTCAAACCGCAGGACGCGGTGGCCTACGCTTCCAAGATCCTCAAGGACCAGCTCTCCATCTTCATCAACTTTGACGAGGACGTGGAGCCCCAGGAGGAGGCGGAGCCGGAAGAGGAGCGCGAGCGCTTCAACGAGAACCTCTACCGCTCGGTCGACGAGCTCGAGCTCTCGGTTCGCTCCGCCAACTGCCTGAAGAACGCCGGCATCAAGCTGATCGGCGAACTGGTCTCCAGGACCGAGGCAGAGATGCTGAAGACCCAGAACTTCGGCAGGAAATCGCTGAACGAAATCAAGGACATCCTGGTCGACATGGGCCTCACCCTCGGCATGAAACTGGAAAACTTCCCGGATCCCGAGATCATGAGGCGCCTGCGCGGCGAGCAGAAAGAAGAATAGTCCATACGACTTCATTTATAGATCGAAAGGAAGTGAAAAGATATGCGTCACAACAGCGCGGGTAGAAGATTAGGTAGGACCACAAGCCATAGGATCGCTATGTTCAGGAACATGGTGACTTCCTTTCTCCAGCACGAAAAGATCACCACGACCGATGCCAAGGCAAAAGAGCTCCGCTCCATCGCCGAGAAGATGATCACCCTGGGCAAGAGGGGCGACCTTCATGCCACCAGGCAGGCAGCGGCCTACATCCGCGACAAGAAAGTCGTGACCAAGCTTTTCACCGAGATCGCACCGCGTTACGCCGATCGTCCCGGTGGCTACACCAGGATCATCAAGCTCGGCATCCGTCCGGGCGACACCGCTCCGGTGTCCGTGATCGAGCTGGTCGAAGCTGAAATGACTCCGAAGAAAGCCGCCAAGCCGGCTGCCAAGGCTCCGAAAGCAGCCAAGGCACCGAAGGCTGCTCCGGCAGTCGAGGCCGCTCCGGTTGAAGAAGCTCCGGTAGCTGAGGCAGCACCGGTAGTAGAAGAGGCTCCGGCAGCTGAGGAAAAGACCGAGGCGTAGGCCGTACGTCATTAAGAAGTAAGAGGGGGCACGGGAAACCGCGCCCCCTTTTTCTGTTTGTGCCGTCCCTGTTGCCCGTTGCCACAACTGGCCGCCGCCTATATCGAGGACCTCCGCCCCCCTTGCTATCGACCTCCCAGGACAACTACGCCGCTCAAGCCATAGCGTCCCCACCCCCGGAGGGGGAAGGGGCTCCGACGTGCTCCCACGCCGCAAGTCCCCCGTCCCGCCCGCCTTTCCCCTTTACATTAAAACCCCCTCTCTGATAAGATGCGCAGCTCATGAAGATCAAAAGACTCGAAATCCACGGATTCAAATCCTTTCAAGATAAGGCCGTTCTGGACTTCAACCAGCCCATCACCGGGGTTGTTGGTCCCAATGGTTGCGGTAAGTCCAACGTGGTCGACGCGATTCGCTGGGTCATGGGGGAGCAATCCGCCAAGAACCTGCGCGGCAAGTCGATGGAAGACATCATCTTCAACGGCACCGAGTTCCGCAAGCCGCTCGGCATGGCCGAAGTCTCACTCTTCTTCTCCACCGAGGACGGTCGCGTCCCCGCCAAATACCTGAACTTCTCCGAGATCCAGGTCACCCGCCGCCTCTATCGCGACGGCGAGAGCGACTATCTCCTGAACAAGACCCCCTGTCGTCTGCTCGACATCGCCGAGTTGTTCATGGACACCGGCATCGGCGCCAAGGCCTACTCCATCATCGAGCAGGGCAAGATTGGCATGATTCTGCACGCCAAGCCTGAGGAACGACGCTTCCTGATCGAGGAAGCCGCCGGCGTCACCAAGTTCAAGGCGCGCAAGGTCGTCGCCATGAAGAAGATGGAGGCGACCCGCCAGAACCTCCTGCGCATCGGCGACATCATATCCGAGATCAAGCGCCAGATGAACGGGTTGCAGCGCCAGGCCAAGAAAGCCGAACGCTTCCGCGAAGTCAGACAGGAACTTAAGGAGATCGAACTTCTCTTTGCGGCCAAGGGGTACGCGGGTGTAGAGAAGGACCGTAACGGTTTGGAGCGCGAGATCTCCGAGCTCGAGTCGAAACTCGTCGACGTGACCGCCAAGCTCAACGACGCCGAGCTATCAATAGAGGAGAAGCGGCTCACCCTGTTGGAAACTGAACGACAGCTCACCGCTGCCCAGGAAGAGATCTTCCGGTGGAAGAGCGAACTGCAGGGTGGGGAAAATCGCCTCGAGTTCCAGCGCAAGGAGTTGGTCAACCTGGAGCGCCACGGGGCTCGTTTCGAAGAGGAACTCCAGGGGCTGCGGGACCAGCTCGCCAACTCGGAGAAAGAGATCGTGACCCTGCAGGCACAGCGCGTTTCACTGCAGGAAGACTTGGCCCGCGAAAGCGAGTCGCTCGAATACCGCGAGTCGCTCTTGGAAGAGATGGCAGCCAGCGAGGCGGGGGTAACCCGCGAGCTGGACGAGACTCGCCGCGCGATGTTCGCTGCTCTTTCCGAAGGTGCGCAAGCTGCCAACCAGCACGCCGCCGCACAGAAGCGTCTGGCAGGTCTTGCCGACCGGCTACAGGCCAGCCAGAGAGAACGGGTCCTCCTGGGTGAGCGGCTCTTCGAGGCCAACAGCAAGGTCGATGCACTGAAGCAGGAGCGCGAGCAGCTTGCCCGTGACAAGGTGCAGGCAGACGAAGAACTGATCATGGCCGGTAGTCGGGAAGCCGAGTTGAAGCAAGCGCAGGAAGCAGGGGACAAGCTGCTGCAACAGCGTCGGGACCAGCTGTCCGCCGCAGCCTCACGCCTGAAATCGCTCCAGGAGCTGGAGGCACAGTTTGCCGGGTACGGCCAGGGCGTGCGCAACCTGCTCCTTGCCGAGCCCTTCAAGACCGCATCGCTGACCATGATTGCGGACGCGCTCGAGGTGGAGGAGGAGTTCGAGGTGGCGCTGGAGGCTGTCCTCGGCGACCGCCTACAGTATCTCCTGTGTGAATCTTCCGCGACCGCACTCGATGCCGTTGCACATCTCAAGGGTAGTGCCGGCGGCCGCTGTAGCTTCGTTACCGCACCGCCGTGGCGCCAACAGGCCAAGGAGACGCCGCCTGGGGCAGCCCCGCTTTGGGAGCGGGTCACCGTGCCCAAGCAGCATGCCCCTCTGGTGGAGCCCCTTCTTAGCGGCGCCTACCTCGCTCATGACCTGAACCACGCTCTCGAACTCGCCGCGTCATTCCCGGCCTCAACCTTCGTTACGCTCGAAGGTGACCTCGCCCACGGCGGCGGCATCGTCAACGGCGGTTCACCGGAGCCGGCTCAGCAGGGGATCATCCACAAGAAGAGGGAGATCAAGGCGCTGGGTGCCGAAGTTGAGCGCCTCGGAGCAGAGGTCCAGGAGTTTGCCGCGGCGCGCGACAAGAGGAAAGGGGAGATCGCCGAGGCCGAGACGTGCCGTGTCGAACTGCGCCAGACCCTGCATCGCCTTGATCTCCGGATCGTCAACGCCGAGAAGGACCTGCAGACCGCCCTCTCCGAGTGCCGTCGCATCGAGGAAAACGGGGTGGTACGCGAGGCGGAAGAAGAGCAGTTAGCCGAAGAACAGTCACTGGTCTCTGGGGAGATGGCCCAGGCAGATGCGAAAAGGGCCCAGGCCGAAGAACGCAAAGCGGCCCTGGAAAAAACCGTTGAGGCACTGCAGGGGCGCCTTGAGGGATCCCGCTTCGAAATGGAAGAAGCGCGCGAGATGGTCACCTCTATGAAGGTGCGTGTCGCCGCTCTCAGAGAGAAAGGTGAGTCTACCGAGCGTGCCCTGCGTCGTGTCGAAGGGCTGTGCACCGACCTCACCAACCGCATCGCGTCCCGCACCACGGAATTGGAAGGTTCCGGAGACGAGCGTACCCGCCTTGTGGCAGCGATTGCTGAAGGTGAGGAGGCGCTGCGCGCTGTGGTCAAGCAGCAATTGGCTAGCGAGCAAGCCCTTCTGCAGGTGAAGGACAGGTATGAGGCCGAAGCTGCCAAGGTCCAGGAGGAAGAGGCGCTGTTGAAAGGGATGCGCGCCGATGCCGTCGCGGTGAGGGATCAGTTGAATGCGAAAAGCCTGCGCCTGACCGAGGTAAGCATGCGGCTCGCCCACCTGGAGGAAACCCTCAAGGAAAAGCACCGCATGGAGATCGCCGACGCGCTGCTCAACTACTCGAAGGTGGAGTGGGACGAGGTTGAAAGCACCAGGCGCCAGGCGGAACTGCAGAAAACCATCAACGAGATGGGCGAAGTGAACCTGATGGCCATCGAGGAGTTCAAGGAGATGGAGGAACGTTTCTCCTTCCTCTCCAGCCAGAAGGATGACCTCGAGGAATCGATGAACGCCTTGCAGAAGGCGATCCAGCGCATCAACCGGACCACCAGGAAGCGCTTCCTGGAGACCTTCCAGATGGTGAACGAGAAGTTCCAGCAGATCTTCCCGCGCCTGTTCTGTGGCGGTCACGCCGAGTTGCGCCTGACTGACGAAGAGGATCTCCTCAACACCGGTCTCGAGATCGTGGTCCAGCCCCCGGGCAAAAAACTGCAGAACGTGTCGCTGTTGTCGGGCGGAGAGAAGGCGCTTACCGCGGTAGCGCTCATTTTCTCTATCTTCCTGATCAAGCCCTCGCCGTTTTGTCTGCTGGACGAGGTGGATGCGCCGCTCGACGATGCGAACATCGGCCGCTTCAACGACATGGTGCGTGAGATGAGTGCCAACTCGCAGTTCATCATCATCACCCACAACCGCGCCACCATGGCTGTCGCCGACACCCTGTACGGTGTCACCATGGAAGAGCCCGGCGTCTCGAAGCTGGTCTCCGTGCGCCTGAACCGCTAGTCGTGTCACCCCTTGCCCTCCGGGAAAGGGGCTGGGGTGTGGGCGTTGCCGTCACCTGAAAGTTGACGCTGAAGTGAGGGCACCGCCGTCACTTGCGCTGTTATATTTTTCACCGTAGGAGCTTGACGTGCCCTTCAAGAGACTGTTGACTACACTGGTTGAATCCGTGCCTGGTGGCAATGGCGCCATTTTGGCCGATTGGGAAGGGGAGGCTGTCGAACAGTTTTCCCATGGCGATCCCTTCGAAATGAAGGTTACGGCCGCCCACTGGGGCATCCTGCTCACCCAGCTCAAGGGGCTGCACGAGAAGTTCACCACCGGAGCCGTCCAGGAAACTGTTATCAGTACTGACGAACAGTACACCATCGTGGGGGGCATTGGCGACGATTATGCCCTGGTGATGACTATGGACCGCACGGCCCTGCCGCTCCTGGCCTTGAAGAGGTTCCGGGACACCGCGCAGCTTTTGCATAAGGAGATTTATTGATGGCCGAGGAAAACAAGGGCTTTTTCAAAGGTCTTTTCAAGAAACTCGGGATCGGTGGTGTCGACGAGACTGCCGAGACTCCGGACCAACTGCCGTCCGAGGGGGCGGAACAGCAGGAGGAGGCTGCAGCCCCTCCGCAGTCGACCGTTTCCGAGCCTCCGGCGCAGGTCCCGCCCGCCCCGTATGTCGTTACGCCTCCCCCCGAACCTCCCGCCCCGGCCCCACGCCAGGTCTGGACGGAACCCACCGCCCCGGCGCCTGTCCCGGTACCCGAACCGACTGAGCAGGCCAAGCCCAGCTTCTTCGACCGTCTCAAGCGCAGCCTCAGCAAGACCCACGAGACCATCATCGGCAGGGTCGATACCCTGTTGCTGGGCAAGAAGCAGATCGACACCGACACCCTGGAGGAGTTGGAAGAAATCCTGATCACCGCCGACTTGGGCGTCAAGACCACCGTTGACCTGATCCGCACACTTGAGCAGCGCCTCAAGCGGGACGAACTGCAGGACGGCACCGCTCTGAAGAGGGCTTTGAAGGAAGAAATCCAGGTGCGCCTCTTGGAGCACCATGCACCGCTGGTAGTCACGGACAAGAAACCGTTCGTTATCATGGTCATTGGGGTCAACGGCGTCGGCAAGACTACCACCATCGGCAAGCTCGCCGCGCGCTACACCGGGGAAGGTAAAAAGGTACTCTTGGCCGCGGCCGACACCTTCCGCGCCGCCGCAGCCGAGCAGCTCGAGACCTGGGCCAAGCGCGTGGGCACGGACATTGTGCGTCACAAGGAAGGAGCCGATCCCTCAGCGGTCGTCTTCGATGCGTGCAAGGCTGCCATCGCGCGCGGCACCGATGTCCTGATCATCGATACCGCTGGCCGCATGCATACCAAGGTCAACCTGATGGAGGAGATGAAGAAGATACGCCGGGTGCTGACCCGCGAGATACCGGACGGCCCGCATGAAACCCTGCTGGTCCTTGACGCGGCCACCGGACAAAACGCCCTGTCCCAGGCGAAGCTCTTCAAGGAGGCCGCCGATGTCACCGGCGTGGTGCTGACCAAGCTTGACGGTAGCGCCAAGGGGGGAATCGTCGTAGCGGTTAGTCATGAATACGCTCTCCCCATCAGATTCATTGGCGTGGGGGAGTCCGTGGAAGACCTCCGGGCCTTCGATCCGGTCCAGTTCGTAGACGCTCTTTTCCAATGATAGCCTTGACTTTTGGGCACTTATCGCATATGATTTTGCCGCAAAAGGTGAAATAATGAGTATCGAGCTGTTTAATGAACTAGAGAGTCGGATAAATTCTCTAATTAATGTCGTGAGCGAGTTGAAGCTCGAGAACGATCGGCTGAAAAAAGAGAACTCCCGACTTCATGAAGAACGGGTCGGTTTCAAGGCTCGTATAGATGCGATTCTGAAAAAGTTGGAAGGGGTCTGACCGCTTGATCGCCACGCACAGCATCAGGGTCCTGGGGCGCGAGCTTCAGGTAAAGAGTGTTGCGACACCTGAGCACGTGGCGCAAGTAGAGGCTCTGGTCAACGAGAAGCTGGCGGAGGCGGAAGCCAAGGTCAGTGGTGGCGATACCCAACTGGTAGTGATCCTGGCGTTGATGAACCTGGCGGAAGCCTGCCTGGACGCTCGGAAGCAATTGGCAGAAGAGCAGCGCACCTGCACTGAGCGGGTTGCGGGGCTTATTGAACGGCTGGACCGGCAACAGTTTTAGAGTTTCAGGTCTCTTGCGGGAGATTCAACATATAGCTGATTGGTTGTACGGTTGCAAAGCTTTGCCAGAACCTGCGAGGAGATGTGGTTTCTCCCCGTTTGCTGATAGTAGCCTAAAGACGTTAAGCAGCATGTCCAGGGGTTAATGGCTGCATTTACATAAAGTTCAAATTTGGCGCTTCATTTGAACGCGGCCCACTCTATCAAGACCTGTCATCGCAACACCCGTCACACCCTCAGCACTCCCCCACCAGAGCACCTGTCTCTAAGGATGGCCTGCCGTCCACCTTCTGAACCAACACGGAATTAAAGCGTTATGCCCAAGCGTGCCCATAGAGCCGCGACCCTTGCTCGACGCCGCGAGCTGTCCAAGACGCAGGTGGCGTCGTTGAGCTTGGCCCTGCAACAGCGGTTCCTCGATCTGTCCGAGTATCAGGCAGCCAAGTCGCTGGTGCTGTACGCGCCGATCCACCACGAAGTGGATACCACGGCGGTCGCCGTAGCGGCCCTCGCTGCCGGTAAGAAACTGCTCTATCCGGCTGTAGTAGGCAACGATTTACAGTTTTGCCAGGTGGAGGCTCTCGCCGAGCTCGTCCCCGGCAGGTACGGAATCCCGGAACCTCAAGGCGAAGGGTATGATCCGGCGCAGGCGGACCTCATCGTGGTACCGGGAGTGGCCTTTGATCTGTGCGGGCGTCGCATCGGTTACGGTAAAGGTTACTATGACAGGTCGCTGCACCGTCTGGAAGGAAGCGGGAAGCTGGTAGCGTTTTGCTACGACTTCCAACTGCTTCAGGAGATAGCCGGCGAGCCGCACGACGTGACGATGGATTTGATCGTCACCGAGAGTCGGGTGGTTCGCGTTAATAAACATATATGTGAGGGGGAGCAACAGTGAAAATCGACATAACTATTGCCATATTGCTGGTGCTTGTCGCGGCCGCTATCGGGTACGTGATAGGCAACATCCTGCGCAAGAAGCTCTCGGATTCTTTGGTCACCAATGCGGAGACGCTTGCGGCCAAGATGCTCGAGGATGCCAAGCGACAGGCCGAAGTCGTGGCCATGGAGGCTGCGGTCCAGGCGAAGGATGTGGTGTACCAGGCAAAGGAAGAGCTTGAAAGGCAATTTGAACAAGAGAGCCGCGAGAAGCGTCGCGACCTGCAGGCCCTTGAGAAGAGACTGCAGCAAAAAGAAGAAAACCTGGATAAGAAGACCAACCTGTTCGATCAGCGTGACGCCGACTTCCTGAAGAGAGAGCAAGGGCTCGCGCAGCGCGAGCAGTCCCTGACCAACAAGGAGCAGGGGCTCACCCAGAAGGAAGAGAAGCTTGATGCCCTGGTGGGCGAGCAGAAGGCGAAGCTGGAGCAGATTGCGGGCATGACGGCTGCCGAGGCCAAGAAGTTCCTGATGGACTCGATGGAAGACGAGGCAAAGCTCGACGTCGCTAAGCTGATCAAGGTAATGGAGGAAGAGGCCAGGGAGACCGCCGACAAGAAAGCCAAGGAAGTCCTTGCTCTTGCCATGCAGCGTTATGCCGGTGAGTACGTCGCCGAGCGCAGCGTTTCCGTCGTGACCCTTCCCTCCGACGAGATGAAGGGACGCATTATCGGCCGCGAGGGGCGTAATATCAGGGCACTCGAGGCAGCTACTGGCATCGACCTGATCATTGATGACACCCCCGAGGCGGTGATCCTTTCCGGCTTCAACCCGGTCAGAAGGGAAGTGGCCAAGCTGTCGCTGCAGAAACTCATCGCCGACGGCAGGATCCACCCCGGCCGCATCGAGGAAGTGGTGGCCAAATCCCAGGAAGAGATTGAGCAGGCAATGAAGGAAGCCGGCGAGCAGGCCGCCTTCGACCTTGGCGTGCACGGCATCCATCCGGAGATCCTGAAACTCATCGGGCGCCTGAAGTACCGCACCTCCTACAGCCAGAACGTCTATCAGCACTCGCTGGAAGTGGCTTTCCTCTGCGGCATCATGGCGGCGGAACTCGGCATCAACGTGAAGCAGGCCAAGAGGGCCGGTCTTCTGCACGACCTCGGCAAGGCGGTCGACCACGAGATCGAAGGCTCCCACGCCGTCATCGGCGCTGATATCGCCAAGAAGTACGGTGAGTCCCCCAAGATTGTCCACGCCATCATGGCGCACCACGAAGACGAGAAGCCGGCGACAGTTCTCGCCGTCCTGGTGCAGGCGGCTGACGCGCTTTCCGGCGCCCGCCCGGGTGCCCGTCGCGAGATGATGGAGACCTACGTGAAGCGTCTGGACGACCTGGAAAGGATCGCCACCTCCTTCGACGGCGTCCTCACTTCTTTCGCTATCCAGGCCGGCCGCGAAATCCGCGTCATGGTTTCCAGCGACCAGGTGACCGACGACCGCGCCCTGGTTCTGGCCAAGGACATCGCCAAGAAGATCGAAACCGAGATGACCTACCCCGGCCAGATCAAGGTCAACGTGATCAGAGAAACCAGGGCAACCGAATATGCCCGTTAAGCTTCTCTTTATAGGGGACGTCATCGGCAAACCCGGGCGGGAGGCGCTCTCCCGTGAACTGCACCGGATCGTCGATCGGCACATGGTCGACCTGGTGATTGCAAATGGGGAAAACGCTGCCGGCGGCTTCGGCTTGACCGAGGAGACCGCGCAAGACCTCTTCAAATGCGGCGTCCAGATGATCACCTCTGGTAACCATATCTGGGACAAGAAAGACGCGCTCGAGTACATCAAGCGTGAGGACCGTATTGTGCGCCCCGCCAACTACCCCGAGGGCACCCCGGGTAAGGGGACCACCATCGTCAAGACCCCCGGTGGGGTTAAGGTCGGCATCTTGAACTTGGAAGGCCGGGTATTCATGAACAACCTCGACTGTCCGTTTCGTTGCGCCGATCGCGAGATCGCAAAGTTGAAAGAAGAGACGCCGATCGTCTTTGTAGACTTCCACGCCGAGGCCACCAGTGAGAAGGTTTCGCTGGGGTGGTATTTGGACGGGCGAGTGGCAGCCGTTATAGGTACCCATACCCACGTGCAGACTGCTGACGAGCGCATCCTTACCGCCGGCACCGCTTATATGACCGATGCGGGCATGACCGGGTCTTTCGATTCCGTTATAGGCGTGAAGAAGGAAGAGGCGATCCTGAAATTCGTCACCCAGCGCCCATCGAAGTTCGAGGTAGCGAAGAAGGATATCCGGATCAATGCCGTTGCTATCGAAGTTGACGAAAAGACCGGGCTCGCACTTAACATCGAACGCATCAATATAGCCTGCGGCTAGGTTGCAGGAGTTATTGCCCCACCATAGTCATGGCGAAGGTGGAGTTTGGCCACCGAAGCCTCGTGCAGACGTGGGCTTGGTCCCCGTAGCTTTGTGCGGAGGGGGCTGAAATAAATTTGGAGGGAATGTGATGACCGTTGCAGAGCAGATGGAGATTATCAAGAGGGGCGCCGTAGAAATCCTGGTGGAGAAAGAGCTCATTGAGAAGCTCGAAAAATCCGTCAAGACCGGCGTGCCGCTCAAGATCAAGGCCGGTTTCGATCCGACCGCGCCGGACCTGCATCTGGGGCACACCGTGCTGCTGCACAAGATGCGTCAATTCCAGAAGCTCGGCCACGAGGTTTATTTTCTCATCGGTGATTTTACTGGCATGATTGGTGACCCCACCGGCAAATCAGAAACCCGTAAGGTCCTCACCCGCGAGGACGTGCTGAAAAACGCGGAGACCTACAAAGAGCAGGTATTCAAGGTCCTCGATCCCAAGCTCACTAAGGTGGTCTTCAACTCGGAGTGGCTCGGGAAAATGACGGCATCGGATATGATCGGTCTCGCCTCCAAGTACACTGTTGCTCGCATGCTCGAGCGCGAAGACTTCAGCAACCGCTTTTCGAACCAATTGCCGATCAGTATCCACGAGTTCATGTATCCGCTGGTTCAGGGGTACGACTCGGTTGCACTCAAGGCCGATGTGGAGTTGGGCGGCACCGACCAGAAGTTCAACCTCCTCGTCGGTCGTGAGCTCCAGAGGGAGTGGGGGCAGGCGCCGCAGTGTGTCATAACCGTGCCGCTTCTCGAAGGTCTCGACGGCGTCAACAAGATGAGCAAGTCTCTTGGCAACTACATCGGCATCAACGAACCGGCCGACGAGATCTACGGCAAGGTGATGTCCATCTCTGATGAACTGATGGTTCGTTACTACGAGCTGTTAAGCGACCTCACTATGGCCGAGTTCGAGCAGTTGAAGGTTGACCTCAATAACGGGGCAGTGCATCCGATGGAAGCCAAGAAGCAGTTGGCTCGCGAGATGGTGACCCGTTATCACGGTGCCGAGGCCGCGACCCAGGCTGACGAGAACTTCGTCAAGCGTTTCAAGAATAACGAGACCCCGGACGAAATGCCCGAGTTCGCACTGAAGGCGGAAGGGGATAAGGTTCTGCTCTGCAAGGTCCTGGCAGAGGCGCAGCTCGTGAAGTCTAACAGTGAAGGTCGCCGATCCATCCAGGGGGGCGGCGTGAAAGTCAATGGCGAGAAGATATCTGATGAGAACCTGGAGATCGCCTGCAGTGGTGAGTACGTCATCCAGGTGGGCAAGCGTCGCTTTGCCAAAGTATCTTTTGCCTAAAGTTTCAAAAGCCGACACCGATAAAGAGGGGGCGATGCGCGAGCATCGCCCCCTTTGTTTTGGAGTTTGTCTCTTGGCCTGGTCCACGTTCGCTCATCCTGTCAACCGGGTGCAGCAGTGTTCACTGAGAACGATCCTTCAGTCATCACAGGATCTTCGGCCGCGTTAACAAAAACAAACAACAAACCCGTTGACGCAGTCAAAGTCATTTGCTATAACCACCCTCCGCTGACGAACGAGGCATTTTGGTTCGGCAGCGGCCAACAAAAAAGCATTGACAGCCGAAACTGCCTTTGCTATAACGTTGAGCTTCGCAGTGACGACGTTCTTTGCAACCGAATTGTAGAACCGGCAGGAAGAAGGGCTACAGGAGCACCTCGCGGTGTTCTGACAGTCTTTCGGGCACGATCTCTGGATCAGGCCACTGCAAAATGCCTCGAAAAATTTTTGAAAGAAAATGTTGACAGGCGGCAACGGTTCAGGTAGGGTGCTGAGTCTGTCGCAACACGGCGGCTTGGTCTTTGAAAACTAAATAGTAGACGAAACAGCATTTGCGAGTTTCAAAATGTAACAAGTCAGTTGTTTCAAACTAGAATCGGATTTTCCGGTTTCATTTTAA
>NZ_JAINZO010000005.1 GCF_020179605.1 Geomonas agri | reverse complement strand
TTAAAATGAAACCGGAAAATCCGATTCTAGTTTGAAACAACTGACTTGTTACATTTTGAAACTCGCAAATGCTGTTTCGTCTACTATTTAGTTTTCAAAGACCAAGCCGCCGTGTTGCGACAGACTCAGCACCCTACCTGAACCGTTGCCGCCTGTCAACATTTTCTTTCAAAAATTTTTCGAGGCATGTTGCAGTGGCCTGATCCAGAGATCGTGCCCGAAAGACTGTCAGAACACCGCGAGGTGCTCCTGTGGCCCTTCTTCCTGCCGGTTCAGCTATTCGGTTGCAAAGAACGTCGTTACTGCGAAGCTCAACTTTATAGCAAAGGCAGTTTCGGCTGTCAATGCTTTTTTGTTGGCCGCTGCCGAAGAGAAATGCCTTGTTCGTCAGCGGAGGGTGGTTATAGCAAATGACTTTGACTGCGTCAACGGGTTTGTTGTTTGTTTTTGTTAACCAGAGCGAAGCGGCTGTAATGGCTGAAGGACTGGTTTACTGTGCCCCCTGGTTGACTCGGTAGACATGTCGTGGACTGAGTGGACCGGGGAATACTAAACGAAAAATACCATGCTGGCCATCCTGGTAACATTGAAGTGTTCCGCTTCAGGTTACCGTAACGAGGGAGGCCAACATGGCAAAAACGAGTCTAACAGGAACTGAGCACTTTGTCGCAGGGTATGAATCTCACATCTTCTATGTCGGGGTTGATGTTCATAAGCGCAGCTATCACGTCGCGGTGCGACGTACCGATGGTCGCGCTATCACTCTGGTCACTCCTGCTTCATCAGAATCAGTCGTTCAATTCCTCCAATGCCTGTCTGTGCGTATTGGAGCTGTAGCTTACGAGTCCGGGCCAACGGGTTTCTCCCTGGCCCGGGCGCTTCAGAATGCAGCTATTCCAGTCATCGTTGCTGCTCCTAGCAAGATACCCCGCGCTGTAACACCAGGTGCTAAGTGTGACCGACTCGATTGTCTTAAGCTGGCGCACTATGCAGCTAAAGGCATGCTCAAGCCCATTGCGATCCCGACTGCAGAGGAAGAGGCGCGTCGCACCCTGTTGCGGAGACGTCACGCTGTGGTGGACTCAGCGAGGCGTTGCAAACAACGCATCAAAGGTCATCTACTCTTCCTCGGCATTGATGAGCCAAAGGAGCTGACCAACTGGCATAGTGATGTGGCGGAAGTGCTGTTGGGGATGCCGATGGATCCGGCAGCCCTCATGACGCTTGAAAGCTACCTGCGCGAGCTGGCGTTTCACAAGGAAGAGCTGCGCAGGTTAGAGTCGCAACTTAAGAGCCTTGTAAAATCAGAAGAGTTGGCAAAACGCATGGCTTGCCTGCAGTCCGTGCCTGGCGTGGGGCCAACAGTAGCAACCACGTTTGCTATGGAGCTGTTCCGACCTGACCGATTTGCAAGACCTGAGGAGGTGGCTAGCTATCTTGGCCTTGCACCGGTTGTTCGGCAAAGTGGCAACAAATCACCTTCAGGCAGGCTCGTGCCCGTCGGTCAAACAAGATTGCGCAGTCTGCTGATCGAAGCTGCTTGGATGTGGAAAAGCAGGGACCATTACGCCGAAACTCTCTACCATCGCCTGCTTGGCAAGACTGGGATTGCTCAGAAGGCAATAACTGCTGTGGCGCGGCGGCTGGCAATAATCCTATGGCGTCTATGTATCGAGCAAAGGATGTATCGCACATCCAGGGCTTAACCTGAGGAGTCGCGACGACCCTTTTGCCACAAAGGTGGCGGACGAAAAATGGCGAACCTTCTCTAGGTACCGGATCGGTACTCGGCGTGAATCTGGCGCGAACAAGAAAAGGCATCCTCTGTAAAAAGATGCCCAACGAGAAGGTTTATCACCTCGATCTTTGAAAAATCTTGACAGATGGCCACATAAGAAAAGGGCGACGCTTGCGCATCGCCCTTCTGCTTTTTTAGGCTGCCTGAGCTAGGCTTGGGCTGCGTTAAGAGCTTGCTCTATGTCGGCGATGATGTCTTTCACGTCTTCTATGCCAACGGACAACCTGATGAAGTCTGGACTGACACCGGTCTCCAACTGCTCCGCAGAGCTCAGCTGCTGGTGGGTGGTGGATGCCGGATGGATAACCAGGCTCTTGGCGTCGCCAATGTTGGCCAGGTGCGACAGCAACTTCACATTGTCGATGAACTTCCTGCCCGCCTCGAGTCCGCCCTTGATGCCAAACCCGATGATGGCGCCGGCACCATTGAGATACTTCTTGGCATTGCCATGATCCTTGTGGCTCGGCAGACCGGGATAGTTCACCCAGGTCACCAACGGGTTCTCCTCCAACCACTCGGCAACCTTCTGCGCATTCTCCACGTGGCGCTGCATCCTGACATGCAGGGTCTCGATCCCCTGCAGAATCTGGAAGGCGTTAAACGGAGAGAGGCAGGCACCCATGTCACGCAGCAGTTCCACCCTCATCTTGATGATGTAAGAGATATTGCCCAACGCATCCCAAAATTTGAGACCGTGATAGGACGGGTCGGGCTCGGTGAACTCGGGGAACTTGCCGTTGTTCCAGGGGAAGGTGCCGCCGTCGACGACGCAACCGCCAATGCTCGTGCCATGCCCGCCAAGGAACTTGGTGAGGGAGTAGACCACGATGTCAGCGCCGTGCTTCAGCGGCTGGAACACGAACGGGGTGGCCGCAGTGTTATCGACGATATAGGGAATGCCGGCGTCATGGGCAACTTTGGCGATCGCCTCGAAATCGTCGACATTGTTCTTTGGATTGCCGATGGCCTCGCTATACACGAGGCGGGTGTTCTCGTCGATAGCCTTGCGGATGTTCTCAGGGTCGGAGGAATCGACAAACTTCACCGTGATGCCGAGCTTCGGCAGGGTGTAATGGAACAGGTTATAGGTACCGCCGTACAGGTAGCTCGTGGAGATAATGTTCTGGCCGGCACTTGCGATATTGAGAATTGCATAGGTAGTTGCAGCCTGGCCGGATGCCACGGCAAGGGCGGCGACACCGCCATCCAGTTCGGCTACCCTCTTCTCCAGCACGTCGGTGGTCGGATTCATCAAGCGGGTGTAAATGTTGCCGAACTCTTTCAAGCCAAAGAGGTTGGCGGCGTGCTCCGAACTCTTGAAGACATAGGAGGAGGTTTGGTAGATCGGCACGGCACGGGACAGGGTGGTCGGATCTACAGTCTGGCCGGCATGAAGTGCAAGGGTGTCAAAACCTAACGTTTTTTCTGACATAGTTCTTTCCCGCCTTTTCTGAAGCTTTTTTATAAAGAATACACACTATATCCTCTATACAAAAACCTCTGCCACGCTGTCAAGAAATTTGCAATTAAAAACACTACCGATTTAGTCTGGCAGTCTTCCATAAAGCTCGGTAGTCCGTGCGAGTTTCGCCGCCAGCCTGCCTGAGAAGGCATCGGCGGAGCAGCGCCAGCTCCAGTTCCCTCCCGCCACGCCCGGCACGTTCATCCTGCCGCTGCTGGGGAGTTCTAAAAGATCCTGCATGGGGATAATGGCATAATCCGCCACCGAGGCGAGCGTGCATTTCACCATCTGCCACACAATGTCGTTGCCGTCGCGGTCGAAATACGACAGCACGTTTTTCTGCTCTTTCGCCTTGAGGGAGTGGAACCACCCGGCGGTGGTGTCATTGTCGTGGGTTCCGGTGTAGACCACGCACGACCTCACATGGTTGTGCGGCAGGTACGGGTTGTCGGGACCGGAGCCGAAGGCGAACTGGAGGATCTTCATGCCCGGAAGGCCGAACTGATCCCTCAGCGATTCCACCTCCGGGGTGATGATACCGAGGTCCTCGGCGATTATCGGCAGGCTGCCGAGAGCGTTACGCAGCGCGTGGAAAAGTGCCTCGCCCGGCCCCTTGACCCAGCGGCCGTTTATGGCGGTCTTTTCCCACATCGGCACCTCCCAAAAGGCCTCGAAGCCGCGGAAGTGGTCGATACGCACCATGTCGTAGAGGGAGAGATCGTTGCGCAGCCGCGCTATCCACCAGCCGAAACCCTGCTCCGCCATCTTATCCCAGTTGTAAAGCGGGTTGCCCCACAACTGTCCCGTCTTACTGAAGTAGTCGGGAGGTACGCCGGCAACGACGATGGGAACGCCTTTCTCGTCTAGGTGAAACAAGTGCGGATTGGCCCAGACATCGGCTGAGTCGTAGGCGACGAAGATGGGAAGGTCGCCGACGATGGAGATGCCGAGCACGTTGGCGTAGGTCTTCAGCTGCTTCCACTGTCGGGAGAACTGCCATTGCATGTACTTCTGTTCGCCTATGGCCGTACCCAATTTCTCGCTCCAGGACGAGAGGGCCTCCGGTTCCCGCTTGGCGAGGGAGTCCGGCCAGTCTTTCCAACTCACTTCCTTGAACTGCTCTTTCAACGCCATGAAAAGCGCGTAGTCATGCAGCCAAAAGGTGGTGTCGCAAAAATGCCAGAATTCTTCCTTGCGCTTTTGGGGGGCCTCCACGAAGAAGCGGGCAGCAGCCTCCTTGAGGCGGGCCATCTTATAGATCTCGACGGCGCCAAAATCCACGCGCTCGGAATCGAGCTCCGCCGTCGCCTCTTCCGGCATGAGGTCACCCTCGGCCTGCAGCATCTCCAGGTTGATCAACAATGGGTTGCCGGCGAATGCGGAGTAACAGGAGTATGGCGAATTGCCATAGGCTGTGGGGCCAAGCGGGAGGATCTGCCACAGGGACTGCCCTGACTTGTGCAGAAAATCTACGAATCTCTTTGCTTCCTCACCGAAAGAACCGATCCCTCCCGGGCCTGGCAAAGACGTGGGGTGCAGCAGGACCCCACTCTTTCTCTTTCTCACCATGTAAACCTCGATAACATGAAATGGGCAGCATAAGATAGTGCCGGAAATGAGCAGACATTACTATGACATAAATCAGTTGTAATGCAATGATGCAAAGACTTTACGGCTGGGGCGGCAAATGGTATAGTGCGCCCCATGGAAACTATTAAAACAGCATCGTTTGAGTCCCTGATTGAGTTGGCGGTACCTGATGGGGATGGCTACGTCTTCACGCTGGACGGCGAGACGTTCCGGATCAAGGACACCCTTGAGATAACGGGAATCGCCAGCAAGAAGGGGTACATCATCATCTATTAGGAACTGAGTGGGCGTGGCTGGTTTCTGGGTCTTCTGGGTCTTCTCGGCTGGTCTGACTGGCCGCCTGCGAGTCAGGCGGTGGCCAGGATCTCGTCTACGCGCTCACCGTTAAGAGTCTCTTCTTCCAATAGGGCATTGGCCAAGGCATTGAGCTTGCTGCGATTGCCACTGAGCAATTCCATCGCCTTCCCCTCCGCGGAATGGATTAGGCTCGCTATCTCCTGATCGATCAACCACGCCATCTCTTCAGAAAACGTCTTCTCTTCAGCAAGCTTCATCCCCAAAAACGGGTGTTCCTCTCCGCGCGGAAATGTCATGGCACCTATCTTCTCGCTCATCCCCCATTGGCAGACCATCTTCTCTGCCAGTCCTGTCACGTGCTTCAGGTCGCTTTGAGCGCCCGAAGAAACGTCGTTGAAAACGATGCGCTCGGCAACCCGACCACCCAACGCCACGCAGAGGCGGTTCACCAGGTAGGCACGCGGGTAGTGGTAGCGATCGTCCTCGGGCAACTGCTGGGTCACCCCCAAGGCGCGCCCCCTGGGGAGGATGGTGACCTTATGCACCGGATCGGTGCTCGGTAATAGCCGTGCCACCAGCGCGTGCCCGGCCTCGTGGTAGGCGGTAATCCGCTTCTCGTCGTCCGAGATCACCATGTGGCGCTCACCACCCATGAGGATCTTGTCCTTCGCCCGTTCCAAGTCATCCAACCCCACGATGACCTTGTTGTCGCGCGCCGCGAGAATGGCGGCCTCGTTGACCAGCCCCTCCAGGTCTGCACCCGTCATGCCGGGGGTCCCCTTTGCAATGACCGAAAGATCGACTTGTGGCGCCAGGGGGATGCGCCGGGTGTGAACCTTGAGGATCTTCTCGCGATCCCGCCAGTCCGGACGCTCGATCACCACGTTGCGGTCGAAGCGGCCGGGGCGCAGCAAGGCGGGGTCGAGCACGTCGGGCCGGTTCGTCGCGGCGATCACGACCACCTCGGTATGCGGATCGAAGCCATCCATCTCAGACAGTAGCTGGTTCAAGGTCTGTTCACGCTCGTCATGGCCGCCGCCGAAACCGGCGCCGCGGCTTCGCCCCACCGCATCCAACTCATCGATAAAGATGATGCTGGGGAGCATCTTACGCGCACTGGCGAAGAGATCGCGAACCCGACTGGCGCCGACGCCGACAAACATCTCGATGAAGGCGGAAGCCGAAATGGAGAAAAAGGGGACGCCCGACTCGCCCGCCACAGCCCGAGCCAGAAGCGTCTTGCCGGTTCCCGGAGGTCCTACCAGCAGCACGCCCTTGGGCACCTTCCCGCCGATCTGCTGGAACTTCCTGGGGTCCTTCAGGTACTCGACCACCTCGCGCAGTTCCTGCTTCGCCTCCTCCATGCCCGCCACGTCAGCGAAGGTGACGTCGATGCGCTCGGAGGTATAGGCCTTGGCCCCGGAGCGGGCGAAACCGCCCATCATTCCGCTCGGCCCCTGCTTGCGCATTCCGCGCATAACGAAAACCCAGACCCCGATGATGATAAACCAGGGCAGCAGATACAGGAAAATCGACCCCAGGGTGGAGCCATCGGTAGAGACAACGTTGACGTCGACGCGCCGGGCACTCAATTCCGGCAGGAGGGTAGGATCTTCGATGGATGGCAGGGTGGTGCTGAAGTTGGTGACGTCGACGTCCTTCCCTTTTTGTTCGACGCTCACCGCCGGCACCTTGATGGCGGTGCGGAACTGCCCTTTGGCGCTTTTGCCCCTCAATGTCAGCTTGACTATGTTATTGGCAGCAAGTTCAGCGCGAAAACGGCTGTAGGTTATTTCCGCTCCACGTTCCGCCGTCTGCTTCACCATCGTCCCGTAAAAGAGGTCGAGCAGCAAAACAAACAAGGCGGTGATCAGCAATGGTCTCCAGAAGGTGCGCGCCATGACCCTGCTCCTCCCACTCGGCTGAAAAAGACACTTCGGAATTCTAACCAAGAAGGAGGTTATTACAAGATTCTAATTATCAAAGAGAGAGGCGCGACGAGCTACCGTTCGACACAGTAGCAACCAAAGCCAAATGAGGCTCCTTTACCAAGATGGGTAGCGGTTCCGACGTGCAGGAGCAGGTGGAAGGGTTCCAGATCCCCGGCAAAGCGGGCAGTGCCGAGGATGCCGGCCGGCCGGCCGTTCCAGAATACGAAGCGACAGTCGGACTCGACGGTGCGTACGGATTCGCTCTGCCCGGACAGCCAACGGTAATCCATGGCAGGCTCGGCACCTTCGTAGTGGTATGCGAGCGAGGAGACGCGACGCATGAGGGTGCGGGCGAAGTCGGCAAAGGTGAAACCCTTGAGCAGGCGGCCATCGCGCACCAGCTTCAGTGGCGTCACCAAGCGCAGCGCCACCGTCTCCGTTGGCAGCGGTCCGGTGAGGGTTGGATCAAGGGAACCGAGTAGCGGCAAGGGCAAGGAGCCGTCACCGGCGTAATCGGAGCGTGCTCCCCCGGGAGACTCGGCGGCCACATCGACGACGGCGCCCCCCTTGTTTTCGATGAGGAGCGTGACAGCCACGAGGAAGGCAGGTAGGTGCTGGATCGAGCTACCGACCAGCGTGAGGGCGAGCTCGCAGGCGCGCCCGCGGTTGGGAGGAGACGGGAGCACCGGGAAATCGAAGATGAACGGGAGGGATGGCTTCTGGTGACGCCGTACCGCTTCCGGATCCTGTGCGATCTCTTGGGAGAAGGTCGCAGCAAAGGCGCAGTCGCCCCGCCGGCAGCCGGCACAATCCCCGCGTTTACAGGAAACGGCGGCACGGAAGGCCGACTCGAAATCGGCACGGGTGGCATAAAAGGCGTAGGGATCGCTTACATCATGCCTGAGGGTGAAGCTGAACCACAGCTTCGCGTAATGCAGTTCCACGGGTGTTTCCTCTGGGGCGCGGGGTCAGTGCGCAGACTCGCGCAGCTTCTCCTCGAGGTAGCCGCCCACCTGCGCCAGCACATCGAGGACCTCCCGGTCCTGCGGAAGTATGGCGCGAAAGTGCTCCAGCACCGAACGCTCCCGGATCAGCCGCAGGGTCGCGGGGTAGTTGATGTCGTAGATCCAGGAGACCTGCAGCAGTTTGAAGTCGTTGAGGCTCTTGAGGGCGGAGAGCTGAACCATCCTGCCGGCGGACACGGCAGCCAGCGGTTCGGCGGAGCAGCCGGGAAGATCGGGGAAGCCAAGGCCAGCGCCGGACGCGCGCTCAGCCTCCGGAGTGTTGAAGTACTCGATGAAGACGCGCCAGATGTCCAGTTTGTCGGCATCGCGCAGCAGTCTAAGCAGGTTCGCCGTCACTGCGGGGATCGCTTCCGGCACCAGGAAAGCGTTGTGCATGCGGACGGCGACCTCGATGCAGCCGCGCTCCTCAGCGGGAAGGAAGTCGAGCACATGGTGCTGTTTCATGACTTGCGCAGAGAGGTGAGCGTGGTTCAGCGATTCGCTGTCCTTGAAGGTGTGGTAATCCCGGAATTGGGGGAAGCGGCCGAGGTCGTGGCAGAGTGCGGCCACCTCGGCCAGCATCTCGAAACGCGGCCCCATCCCCTGTGCGATGAGCAGGGCGTCGCGGCAGACATTGCGGGTATGCTCTTGCTTCAGGTCGAAGTTGCGCTGCAACTCCAGATCGGAGGTGCGGAAGGAGTCGCAGTAGGAGCTGAACCAGTCGCGCAGCGGCGCCAGGTCCGGCAGAGGTACGACATTACTCATCGTGCATCTTCTTGACCACGTACTCCGAAAACTCAGCCATAACCTTGGACTCGTCGCCCCCCTGGTAGGAGATAATGCTGCGCAGATGGGCGAAGGATTCGACGTCCATCTTGTCGAAGGCACAGCCGATGCCGCCTTCGACCAGGCGCGCTACCGTCCCCTTCACGTTGATGACGACCGGGTCGGGCGCCGCGGAAAGGTAGATGGTCACCTCGACCGGTGTGCCGACCGGGATCCGCTCCTGGGTCTCCATGTAGAGACCATGCAGACTCACGTCCGTCACGTCCCCCTTGACTGCCATTCCCTCCGCCTGCAACAGCGCGGAGACCCTGAAATCGACGCGTGAAAAGTTACGCCTATCTGTCGTCATCGTCTTCCCCCTCCACAGAGCCAGCTACAAAAGGGGGCGCGAGGCCCCCTCCGGGTGTTTCTCAGCTTGATGGTGATGCTAGTCCTCAAAGTTGCCTTCGGGCCCCTTGTCCTTGGAAAGGCCCTGGGCCTGCTTGGGGAGCAGGTCCTTGGTCCATTCCGCCGGGTTCTCGATCCGCTTCCCTTTGGGGCCCAAGTCGTAGGAGCCGGCCTTGAGGATGGCATCGATGGCAAGCGGCGCGGTGTCGGCAGCGTTGAAGACGTTAGCGATGAGGTTGTAGGCGAAATCCTCCACCCTCTTGCACATGCGATCGCGCACGTCCTTGGTCTGGGCCAAAAGCTTGTTCTCGAACGGGAGGTTGAGGTTCTTGTAATCGCCCTTCTTCCATCCCTTGGAATCGGCGAAGGCCACCATCTCGGCCCAGAGCTCCTCGGTCATCCCCTCACCCTTCACCTTGATGAAGTTGCCGTTCTCGTCGAGCTTGGCGTTGCCATAGTCGTTGACCTCGAGGCCCCAGGAGACGAACTGCAGGGCGGTCGCCACGTTGGCCTTAGTGGTGCGGGTCTTCTGGGCGATCTCGCGCAGCCTCTCGTAGCTGTTGCCGGAGGTGCCGTGCTGGGCGCCGTTGACGCCGTACTGTTTGATCGCCTCGTGAATCTGTGCGGTCAGCTCCACCTGGATACCAGCGTCGGAAGCCTCGATGCCATGGGTGGTGCCGTTATTGAGGGCGATCCAGTCAGGGAAGATGCCGTGGGCGTTGAGGCCGCGGATCAGGAAGAGCGCCTCGGGAACGGTGGAGAGCCCCTCTTTCCCCTTGATCTCGCCCACCTCGGTCTCGAGACCGGCCCAGCCCGGGATGATGCTGTTGAGCTCGATGTTGGCGAGGAGGTTCTCCTCGTCGGGGAGGTGCGAGGCATCGATGGCGATGGAGGTGATACCGGCATCGAACATGCTCGGGATCTCGACCTTTGCCGACTTGACGTCCGCTTCGCCCTTAATGCCGTAGTGGTCGGCGTGGATGGCGACCGGGATGGTGATGCCGAGCTCGTTGGCAACGGCGTCCACCTGGCGGGCCATGTTCCAGTAGTTGACCGGGCAATATGCCTTCTGGCCACCCTCGCTCTTGGCGATCTCGATGATGACGGCTGCGTTGGCCTTCTGGGCGGCGGCGAGCACCCCGCGGATGACGAAGTGGTTTCGGCCGTTGGCTGCCAGGGCCAGGGCATGTCCCTTGGCGTTCATGGCACGGTCGATGACCTTGCCGCTGACCAGGAGTGCTTTTGAATTGGGGAAGAGTTTCGCTACGTTGGGGGGACGCCCTACTTCCAGCGCTTTGACGAAATCTGAAGATGTTGCAGTCATATCTCCTCCTTTTGGTGGGAATATCAAATCACATGAAAAAAACCGATTCCTTATAACATCTTAATCATACAAAGGCAAGGATGTTCGCTAGCGCCCCAAGGCAAACCCGGTGCTCCCTCCCCCGGCAAACGGGGCGCTGCCGATATACTCTCCCTTCCAGTACAAAGCGGCTTCCCCGGGAGGGAGACTCGCCTCGATCGGTGCAAAAGAGAAGCGCTCCGGAGGCTGGGCACCGACGGCAGAGGTGGCGTTGAGCGGATAGCGTGCCAGGACCGGGAAGTCCCCGCGCACCTGCTCGACCGCACCCGGCTTCGCCGTGGTCCCTCGCACCACCTGGTACTGCACCCCCTTCTCGCGCTGCGGCAGCTTCGCGTGCAGCAGCAACTCGCCGCCCCCCTCCCCCGAGAACCGGAGGTCGTAGGTCGGGGTCCAGCGCTCGCTGCCAACCTGGTAGGACACCTGGGCCTTGCTGCCAGTGACCCAGATGCGCGCCGAGGCGACCCCCTTGGCCGCCGACGCGAGTTCCCGCTCCACGGCATCGAGTGCCAGCCGACACTTGCGCTTGCTTCGGTAGACCGCCTCCATCTGGTTCAAGGCGAATTCGGTCCCCTGCTGCAGCGTTACCACCGGATCAGGATTGGCCTTGGTCTTCCTCGGCGCCTTGCCGCTTTGCGACTTGGCGGCGGCGGAGAAGATCTCCTCACGCCGGTTCAAGGCGTCCATGCGGTCCTGCAATTCGCCCCGGCGCTCCCTGAGTCGGGCTATCTCACCAGCCCGACGGCGATCCTGCTCGGCCGCAACCAGTTCAACCCGCTGCACGGTCCCCCCCGGTGCCTTAACCCGCAGCGACCCCGGCGCAAAGCTGTCCGGCAGGGGGAGTTCCAGGTACCCGCCGGCTGCGGCAACTTCCTGCTCCACCCGCGCGCCATCCATAAAGAGAGTGACACTCTTCTGTCCGGCCTGGGCCTGTTTACAGACCAGGATCGGGAGCAGCACAAAGGCCAGCGACAACAGGCGCATGGGGCACCTCGCAACGGGGGACCGGGGGCTGAAAAACACAAAGGAAAACTTTACAGCGCCACGGTACCTTTGCAAGCCACCGGTATGATTACTTCTCTACGTCGAGAAGCTCCACTTCGAAGATCAGCGTCGCGTTGGGCGGAATGACCCCGCCGGCGCCGTTGGCCCCGTAGCCAAGCTGCGGCGGGACGACCAGCTTCCTCTTGCCGCCCACTTTCATGGACATGACGCCCTCATCCCACCCCGGGATCACTTCGCCGGCGCCGATCCTGAAGACGAACGGCTGGCCGCGATCGAGCGAGCTGTCAAACTTGGTGCCGTTTTCCAGAGTGCCGGTGTAGTGCACCTTGACGCCCTTGCCCGAGGTCGGGGACGGGCCGGTACCAACCACGAGGTCGGTATAGGAAAGGCCGGAGGGAGTGGTCACCGCCCCGACAGCGGCCTTGGCTGCGGCTTTCTCGGTTGCCGGCTGCTTGGCAGCGTCCTTCTGGGAGCAGGCGGGTATGGCTATCGCCGCCATGAGCAGCAACAGCACGAGGAACTTCTCAACGTTACGCATCAATTTCCTCCGTCAGGTTTGTATAAGTTGTTAATCCAACATGTGGATAAAGAGGCCACTTCTGAGTTTCGGCTCGAACCAGGTCGACTTGGGCGGCATGATCTTGTCCTCGTCGGCCAGCGCCATCAGCTCCTCGATCGAAGTCGGGAACAGCGAGAAGGCGACCATGTACTCGCCGGAATTGACCACCCGCTCCAGCTCCTCGACGCCGCGGATGCCGCCGACGAAGTGAATACGCTGGTCAGTGCGTGGGTTGCGCACGCCGAGCACCGGGCTGAGCAGGTTGTCCTGCAGGATGGAGACGTCCATGGAGGCGACCGGGTCGTCCTCGGGGAAAGAATCCTCGCGCGGGGTGAGTTCGTACCACTTGCCCCCCAGGAACATGCCGAACTGGTGCCGCTCACCGGGATTGACCGCTCCGGCAACCGGGGTCACTTCGAAACGCTCGCCGACGCGCGCCATGAACTCGGCAACGCCGCGGCCGTTGAGGTCCTTGACCACCCTGTTGTAGGGCATGATGGTCATCTCGTTGTCCGGGAAGATCACGGTGAGGAAGTAGTTGTACTCCTCGCTGCCGGTGTGCTTGGGGTTGGCGTCCTTCCTCAGGTCGCGCACCCGGCTGGCGGCGGCGCTGCGGTGGTGGCCGTCGGCAACGTAGAGGGTCGGGATGGCGGCGAAGCTCTTGGTGAGGGAGTCGATCAACTTGGAATCGGCGATATCCCACAGGGCGTGGGAGACGCCGTCATCAGTGGTGAAGTCGTACAGCGGCGCCGCCTTGGTGACCTGGTCGATGGTCGCGGTGAGGGCCGGGTCGTTGCGGTAGGTGTAAAAGACCGGCTCATCGTTGGCGTTGAGCGCGTCGATGTGCTTGACGCGGTCTTCTTCCTTATCCGCCCTGGTCAGCTCGTGCTTCTTGATGGTGCCGCTCTGGTAGTCGTCCACGCCGGCGCAGACCACGAGGCCGGTCTGGGTGATGTTGCCCATCTTCTGGCGGTACACGTAGTAGCGCTCGGTCTCGTCCTGCACCAGGACGCCCTCCGCCAGGAATTTCTCCAGGTTGTCGCGCCCTTTGACGTACACCGGGTCCGAATGCACATCGATGTCACGGGAAAGGTCGATCTCGGGACGGGAGATGTGCAGGAAACTCACTGGGTTGCCGGACGCCATCTGGATGGCCTCGTCGGTGTTCATCACGTCATAGGGAAGAGCGGCGACCTTTTCGGCCAGCTCCTTTTTGGGGCGTACCGCCTTGAACGGCTTAATAAATGCCATAACTGCTCCTGTCTCAGTGTAATTCAGGTTCTACGTTCTATGTTCTGCGTTCTTGTTTGTCACACGTGCTCGGCGTTCTTCGCCCGAGGCCTAGACCTTATCGGCACCTAGGGCGCCAACGTTAAAAATAGCGTTTAGCGCCAACGAACCGCTTCTGAAAGTAGGACTCGTCCATCGAGCTGACCTTGATGTCGTCGCCGCGGCGCGGTGCATGGACGAAGCGGCCGTTGCCGACAAAGATGCCGACATGGTTGATCTCGTCAGAGGAGGCGCCGAAGAAAACGAGGTCTCCGTCTTTCAGCTCTTCACGCCCAACAGCATCCCCCACCCGGTACTGCTCGCGCGAGGTGCGCGGGATGTTGATGCCGCACAGGTTGTAGACCGCGCGGACGAAACCGCTGCAGTCCATGCCGTCGACCACGGTGTCCCCGCCCCAACGGTACGGAATGCCGACAAAGCGCTCTGCAGTGCGCGCGGCGATGTTGCCCATGTCGCCGCGGTCGCGCTTGACCGGCTCCTCTTTCTTCTTGGCCGGAGGCACGGGCTTGGTCGGTTTGGTTATCGAGGGCGCCGGCGCCTTCTCGATCACGGTCTCACGCACCAGCACGGTGCGGTCGGGCTGCGGCGGCGCGATGAAGTAGGAGCCAATGGTCTTCTCCTTCACCAGCTTCTGGGCCACCTTGCGGGCTTCCTCGCGGCGCTGGAAATCGCCGAAACGGACCGCGTAGATACCGTTTTCCCGTTTGAAGTAGAAAGCTTCAATCCCCTGTTCCTGCAGCTTCCGGGTGAGGCGCTCGGCGTTTTTGACATCCGAAAAGGCGCCCACCTGGATGGCGAAGCCGACGCTGGTGAGCCCGGCCCGCTGCGTCGCGCAGCCTGTGGCGGCCGGCGCGAGGAGGAGAAGATATATAATCAACAGTCTTACCGTCTTAAGCATTATGGTTCCTTGTGTTGCACCCGCCCCCGGAGGGAGAGGGTTGGGGAGGGGGAAAGAGACTTTCGCCTGCCTCCCTAGATATCCTTGGTCTCCCGGCGCACCCCCATCAGGAAGGGGACGACGAAATCATCGAGGGCGCCGTCCAGAACGTTGTCCGGGTTGCCGCTTTCCACGCCGGTGCGCAGGTCCTTGACCATCTTGTAAGGATGCAGCACGTAGGAGCGAATCTGGCTCCCCCAGCCGATCTCCTTCTTCTCGCCTGCGATGTCCGCCGCCTTGGCCTCGCGCTCCCTAAGCTCCATCTCGTAAAGTTTGGAGCGGAGCACCTTCATGGCGGTGGCCTTGTTCATGTGCTGGCTGCGCTCGCTCTGGCAGGCCACCACCGTCCCGGTGGGAATGTGGGTGATCCTGATGGCCGAGTCAGTGGTGTTGACGTGCTGGCCGCCCGCCCCCGAGGAGCGGTAGGTGTCGATCCTCAGGTCGCTCTCCGGGATCTTGATCTCGATGTCGTCCTCCTCGATGACCGGGAAGACGAACACGGAGGCAAACGAGGTGTGACGCCGGGCGCTGCTGTCAAAGGGGGAGATGCGCACCAACCGGTGGATGCCGGCCTCGGCCTTCAAGTAGCCGTAGGCAAACTCGCCGGTGGCCGCGAAGGTCACTCCCTTGATGCCGGCGCCATCACCCTCCTGGTAGTCGGTGATCTCGGTCTTCCATCCCTTCTTCTCGCAATAGCGCAGGTACATGCGCAAGAGCATCTCGGCCCAATCCTGGGACTCGGTGCCGCCGGCGCCGGAGTTGATGGAGAGGAAGGCGCCCGAGGCGTCGTGGGGGCCGGAGAGCATTCTGCGGAACTCCGCCTGGCTTACCCCGGTCTCCAGCTGCTCGTTCATGGCGTGGACCTCGGCGAGCGTCGCCTCGTCCTGCTCTTCGCTGCCCAGCTCGATCAGTTCCTGAATGTCACGGGCCTGGCGGTCGAGGTTCTCCCAGGTGGAGACGTCCTTCTCCATCGCCATCCTGTCCTTGAGCACCTTCTGGGCCTTGTCGGCGTCGTTCCAGAAATCGGCGCGGGAGGTCAACTCCTCGAGCTCCTGCATCCGCTCCTTCTTGTCATCTACGTCAAAGAGACCCCCGGAGTTTGTGGATTCGCTCGGCAAGGTCCTCGATCTTGGCAATTTCTTCTCTGAACATCTTGAAAACTCCTTTATGGTCGCATCGCCTGTAACGGCGATCATCGTTGGTAGTAAAAAATCAGATACGGCGCCCGCGGTAGCAGGCGATGCCCATGCCAATGCTGCCGGAGATGCAGATCAAGGCGAAGAGGTCGCCGAAGCGGTTGTAGAAGGTGCGCCCGGTGCCAGGCCTCACCTCGCCGCTCAAGGTCGCCTCCTGGAACAGCGGGGTCATGCCCCGGATGTGTCCCTTGCTGTCGATCACCGCGGAGATCCCGGTGTTGGCCGCCCGCACCAAGGGGACCCGGTTCTCCACGGCCCGGAACACGGTCATGGAGAGGTGCTGGTAGGGGGCGGAGCTGCGCCCGAACCAAGCGTCGTTGGTGATGTTCACCAGCACCTGGGCTCCCCGTGCCACATAGGCGTTGGCCACTTCCGGGAAGATCCCCTCGAAGCAGACCAGCACGCCGAGTTTTCCGGTGGAAGCGGGCAGCACCACGGCCTCTTTACCGGGGGAGAAATCGCCGATGCCCGTCACCAGCTTGTTCACGAACGGAAGCAGCGGCGCCAGCGGCACGTACTCGCCAAAGGGGACCAAGTGCAGCTTGTCGCTTCTCCCAACGATCGTCCCCTGCTCCGAGAAGAGGAACGCGCTGTTCAGGTAGCGCACCCTCCCCTCCTGCTGTTCGTAGGCGGGACTACCCACCACGAGGGGGCTCTTCAACTCGACGGCCAGTGCACTGACCCGGGCCGCGTAGGCCGGCTCGCGCTGCAGGAAAAACGGCAACGCGCTCTCCGGCCAGACCACCAGGGTCCCCGGTTCCTTGCACCCTTCCCGGGTCAGACGCTCGTAAGTCTTCAGCGTCGCATCCTGGAAAGCGGGATCCCACTTTTGGTCCTGGGGAATGTTCCCTTGCACCAGCAGCACCCTGCGCGGCTCCCCCCGGTCGCTGCGGGTCAGGGCGGAGACGCCGTAGACCATGGTCGCCGCCATGAGCAGCACCAGGAGCAACAGGGCGCGCACCGGGTAGGGCTTGCGGTAGCGCATCGAGACCCAGATCCGGTAGAAGACCACGTTGGCTAGGGCAATCAGAAAGCTCACCCCATAGACACCGGTGAGGTCGCTGATCTGAATAAGCGGCAGAGTACGGTACTGCGAATAGCCAAGGCTCGCCCAGGGAAATCCGGTCATCACGTAGGAGCGGATCGCTTCGCCGGTCACCCACAACAGCGGGAAGGAGCAGAGTAGCGGAATCCGGCTCCCCTCGCAGCGGCGCACCAGCCAGAGCACCGTCGCGGGATAGAGCGCCAGGTAGCCGACCAGGGTGAGGTAGAGCGTCACGCTCACGGTCCAGTGCAGCTTCCCGTAGTTCATCATGACGACATTGAGCCAGTACAGAATGCCGGCGTAGGCGACGCAACCGGCGGTGAAGCCGAGCCGGAAACCCATCCGGGGGGAGACCCGGTCGGCCGCCAAAAACAGCGGCACGAAGGCGATCCACGCCAGGGCCGAGACTCCCGGCAGCGGGAAGGAGAGTGCCAGCAAAACGCCCGAGAGCAGCGCCAGCAGGTAGCGCCCCGCGGCCGCCTCACCTGCCATGGCCGTCCGCGCGGTCACGATTCCTCAGACTCCCCGACCGGTTCCTGTTTTTTCGCGATGTGCACCTGGGCAATGCGCCTCTCGTCCGCCTCCAGCACGGTAAGCACCAGCGAGTCGCTTTCGATGACGTCGCCCGCGGCGGGAATGCGCCCAGTCAGGTGGAACAGGAGTCCCCCCACCGTCTCGAAATTGTCCTTCTCGATCTCGACGTCGAACTGCTCTTCCACTTCCTCGATGGGGAGCCTGCCGTCGGCCACGATGGAGCCGTCCCCCTGCACCGAGAGACGCTCCGTTTCCAGGTCGTACTCGTCCTGGATGTCCCCCACGATCTCCTCGAGCAGGTCTTCGATGGTCACCAGGCCGGCAGTGCCGCCGTACTCGTCGATGACCACCGCCATGTGCACCCGCCGCTTCTTGAAGTCGTGCAGCAACTCCTCCAGGTTCTTGGTCTCCGGGATGAAGAAAGGGGGACGGATCAGCTTCCTCAGTTCGATGGCGTCGTCGGGTTCGCCCCAGTACCTGAGCAGGTCCTTGGCGTAGATAAGCCCGATGATGTTGTCGATGGTCCCCTCGTACACCGGGAGCCGGGAGTGCCCCGACGCGATGATCGACTTGAGCACCTCGCGCACCTCGAGTTCGATGGAGACGCACGCCATCTCCATGCGCGGCAACATGATCTCGCGCACCATGGAGTCGCCAAGGGTCAGGATGGAACGGATCATCGCGTTCTCCTCCTGGTTGATGAGCCCTTCCTCCTCGCCGGCGTCCATGATCTCCTGGATCTCCGCCTCGGTGACCTTCTTTTTGCCGTACAAGAGCCGGGTCAAGGATTCCATGATTCCCTGGCCCTTGCGTCCGTTACCCTCTTCCAAGGATGTGTCTCCTTAATGTTGAAGCAGTGTCTGTCACAGCCCGCCCTGCCAAAAAGCGCGGAACAGCAGGTGCACCGCGAAGGTAATCCCCACCCCCACGACCGCACCCACGACCACCTCCCGCGGACGGTGGATCCTGAGCAAGAGGCGCGAATGGCTCACCATCACCGCCAGGATGAAACAGAAAAGGGCGATGAGCGGGTCCTGGGTATGCAGCGTTACCGAGGTGGCGATGGAGAAGGCGACCGCCGAGTGGCCGCTGGCGCCGCCTCCTTCCAGCGGCGTCCCGGTCCCTGAGCATGCCTTGAGGATCACCACCACGATCAGCACCAGGACCGCCGACACCACCATGCCCAATTCCGACTCGGTACCCACCATCTGCAGCCCCAGCCGCTGCCAGGGGAGCACGTACTTGGAGAGCACCAGGTACCCCATGATGGCGGTGCCGATAGCGGCTACCAGCACTGCGCCCGCCGCCACGTCCTTGGCGATCTTGGCCATGGGGTGGTACTCCGGCGAGATCATGTCCACCACCACCTCGATGGCGGTATTGAGCAACTCGGCGAACAGCACGAAGCTGATGGCTAGGGCCAGCAGCATGAACTCGATCGAAGAGACCCGCAACAAGAGCGCGGCGAACAGCACGACCAGAGCCGCCAGGAAGTGGTAGCGCATGTGCTTCTGCGTGCGCGTGGTGTGGAGGATCCCCTCGATGGCGCAGTTCACGGAGTCGATGAAGCGGGTCGGCTTCATATCGAGCCTCCGGCCTTCGCTGAGGCTTCGGCCGGCAGGCCCCTGCCCCGGCTAGACAAGCCCTTCCTCGACCAGCAGGGAGAAGATCTCACGCTCCTTGGCCTCCATGCGGGCGGCCTCGGCCTCGCCGCTTCTTTCATGGTCGTAGCCGGTGATGTGCAGGATGCCGTGCAAAAGCAGGAAGTAGAGGCGCTCCAGGAAGGTCTGCCCGGCTTCCTCGGCCTCGCGCGCCGCGGTGTCGACGGAGATGACCACGTCGCCCAGAACGTCGGGATTGATGGCGCCGAACTCCCCTTCCTGCATGGCGAAGGAGATCACGTTGGTGGCCTTGTCCCGCCCCAGGTACTCCCGGTTCAGGACCCGGATGGACCGGTCCCCCACGATGCTGACGGAGAGTTCCGCCTCAGGACATCCCAAGGCGTCTAAGATCCTCTGCGCCACCTTTCGCAGCTGCGTCTTCGCGACCGGCATCCGCCTTTGGCGGTTCGCTATCGATATCCTCTGGCTTCTTGGCAATCGTCTTCTCCTTGTAGGCAGGTTCGGGGTAATCGATGCGCTGGTGATAGATCCCCGCGAGTATCTGGTTGAAGCTCTTGGCTATCTCGTGCAAGTTCTTCAGGGTCAGCTCGCACTCGTCCAGCTGACCGTCGATGAAGATGTTGTTGATGATCTTCTGCACCAGCCCCTGGATCCTGGCCGGGGTCGGGTCGGCGAGGGTGCGCGAGGCGGCCTCCACGCAGTCGGCCAGGAGCACGAGCCCGGCCTCCCTGGTCTGCGGCTTGGGTCCCGGGTAGCGGAAGTCGCGCTCGTCCACCGGTGGTGAGCCCGGCGTCTCCAGCCCCTTCGCCTTCAGGTAGAAGTAGTTGATCAGCGAGGTGCCGTGGGACTGCCGGATAATCTCGATGATCGGCTGCCCGATGCGGTGTTCCTTGGCAAGCTCGACCCCGTCCTTCATGTGCGAGATGAGGATGAGGGCGCTCATGCTGGGAGAGAGCTTGTCGTGGCGGTTCTCGCCGTCACGGATGTTCTCGATAAAGTACTGCGGCTTCTTCAGCTTGCCGACGTCGTGGTAGTAGGCTGCGACGCGGGCCAGAAGCGGGTTGGCGTTGATCGCCTCGGCGCCCGCCTCCACCATGTTGCCCACCAGCACACTGTGGTGGTAGGTGCCGGGGGCGCGGATCATCAGCTCGCGCAATAGCGGCGAGTTGAGGTTGGCGAGTTCCAGGAGCTTGACGTCGGTGGTGTACTGGAACAGCGCCTCGATGAGCGGGATGGTGCCCGAGACGTAGACCGCGTTGATCAGGCCACCCAGGAAGGCGAAGATGATGCAGTACAGCGGCTGCAGCGAGAGCGGACTGTCGTTATAGACGTGGAAGCAGACCGCCAGCGCCATGTTTACCGCGCTCACCTTGAACCCGGCGCTGTAGATGGTGCCGCGCTCCTTGCACTGGCGCACGCCGTGGGCGCCCACGATGCCGCCCAGCAGGGCGTAGACCACCACCTGGAGCGAGTTATTCAGCATGATCCCGGTAAGCGGGGCGGTGATGGCGCAGTAGACCAGGGCCACCTCGGAGTTCAGGATGATCCTGACGATGATGGCGGAGGCCGCAAACGGGAACAGGTAGAAGTAACTCGCCGTGTCGATGGAGGGGAAAAGTCCCCCCAAGGCGGTGGAGACCGCCGAGACCAGCTTCAGCACGGCGAAGTTGGCCACCGTCAGCAGCGACAGCAGCAGGATGTCCTTGTTGGTCGGGTTGAACTTCCTGATGTTCTTGCGGCCAAAGCGGTACGGCGCGTAGCAGAGCACCAGGATGAGGCCGAAGATCCCCAGACCGGTAAGAACGGGGGTGCTGGTCCTGGCCTTGAAAATCTTCTCCAGCTTCATCGCCTGCTCGGAGGTAACCCGCTCCCCGACCCGGACGATCATTTCACCGCGCTTCATCTTGAAAAGCACCGGGCGCACTGCGGTGCGCGCTTCACTCTTCTTGGCATCGGTGCCGTTACGGTCGAAGGAGAGGTTGGGAGCCATCATGCGCAGCGCCACGCCCTTGAGCAGCTCCAGGTCGTGGGACGCTGCCCCCTGGGTCAGGGTTGCCTGGGAGAAGATGCGGCGCGCCGCAGGGAGATCGATGCTCGCACTGTAGTCTCCTCCGGCGACGTCCTGCCGGGTAGCGTCATCCACCACCACGATGCCGTGGCGCAGGTCGGCGGCGAAGTGGCCGCGGTCGGCAACGATGCGCTGCCGGTACAGGGGGGCCAACTGCCGCCCCAGGTCGGAGAGGAAAGCCCGCTGCTGCTTGACGTGGGAGAGTGCCGCGAGTTCCTGGGTCGAGATATCGACGCCGAGCACGGCGACTACTGCCTTGCGCCTGGCCTCCCCGTGCATGGAGGGGTCGTCCACGACATCCAGCGCGTCATCGAAGCGACGCACGAGTTCAATATTGCCGTTGGCGGCGAGAGTATAGACGAACGGCGCGGCACCCTCTGCCTCCGCCCTTTTCTTCTCGGTCAGTAGCAGGTCCTCGATGAGATAGTCCTGGGTGGCACGAATATCGGAGGTGGCGATATCGCCTTCGCGGTACTGCACCGACAGGAACTGCGGACTCGGAATGATGAGCAGGGTGAGGAATAAGGCGGTGAGGAACAGCATGATGAAGCGACTGCGCTTCTCATTCCTGTCACAGGTGAGACCTTGGGCAACCGCTCCCATCCAGCTGTCGTAGAGCCGGATCAGCGAACTCTTCTGAATTGTCTGTTTGTCGCCGCTTTCGGTGGGCATTATCTTCAATGGTTCCCGTGTCGTAAGGACAGAGACTGCAAGAATAGCAGCAAGGGGACAATATATCCCGTTTATTCCAGCACTGTCAATCTAAACCAAATGTCTTGGGAACCGCTGTCGCTTCGCCATGTTAGCAAAAATTTACAAAACCTGCTTCCCTTTGAGGGCAGATATGTTATATAACGAAGGCTCCATTAAGACGGGCGGGGCCGCCCGTTCACAATTAAATTTCATTCCAGGGGGGTAGAGATGAGCCAGATAACCGACGTTTACGCCAGGGAAATCCTTGATTCCAGGGGGAATCCGACACTTGAGGTCGAAGTGTTCCTGGATTCCGGTGCTATGGGTAGAGCCGCGGTTCCCTCCGGCGCCTCCACCGGCGAGCGCGAAGCGCTGGAACTGCGTGACGGCGACAAGGGACGCTACCTCGGCAAGGGCGTAGAAAAAGCCGTCGCCAACGTCAACGACATCATCGCGGACGAGATCACCGGCATGGACGCAACCGACCAGGTCGGCATCGACAAGAAGATGCTGGAGCTTGACGGCACCGAGTTCAAGAGCCGCCTGGGCGCCAACGCCATCCTCGGCGTCTCCCTCGCCGTGGCCAAGGCCGCTGCCGACGAGGTAGGCCTGCCGCTGTACCAGTACATCGGCGGCTCCAACGCCAAGGAACTGCCGCTGCCCATGATGAACATCATCAACGGCGGCGCCCACGCCGACAACAACGTCGACATCCAGGAATTCATGATCATGCCGGCCGGCGCCAAGAGCTTCAAGGAGGCCCTCAGGATGGGCGCCGAGATCTTCCACGCGCTGAAGTCCGTCCTCAAGGCCAAGGGATACAACACCGCCGTCGGCGACGAGGGTGGCTTCGCACCGAACCTCAAGTCCAACGAGGAGGCCCTCGAGGTAATCATGGAGGCCATCGTGAAGGCGGGCTACAAGCCGGGCGAGGAAGTGCTCCTGGCGCTCGACGTCGCTTCTTCCGAACTCTTCGAGAACGGGGTTTACACCCTGGAGAACGAGGCCGAGTCCAAGAAGACCGCCGACCAGATGGTCGACTTCTACGAGAACCTGGTCAACAAGTACCCGATCATCTCCATCGAGGACGGCATGGCCGAGAACGACTGGGACGGCTGGAAGAAACTCACCGACCGCCTCGGCAAGCGCATCCAGATCGTGGGCGACGACCTCTTCGTGACCAACCCCTCCATCCTCAAGGAAGGGATCAAGAAAGGGATCGCCAACTCCATCCTGATCAAGCTGAACCAGATCGGTACCCTGACCGAGACCCTCGACGCCATCGAGATGGCCAAGCGCGCCGGCTACACCTGCGTTATCTCGCACCGTTCCGGTGAGACCGAGGACGTCACCTTGGCCGACCTCGCCGTCGCCGTCAACGCGGGCCAGATCAAAACCGGTTCGCTCTGCCGCACCGACCGCGTCGCCAAGTACAACCAGCTGCTCAGGATCGAGGACGAGCTGGACGAAGTCGCCCTGTTCAGGGGCGCCGAAGTTTTCTACAACGTGAAAAAATAACGGACCCCGTCCGCTAGCTGCAACAAAGGGCGCACCCCCACCAGGGTGCGCCCTTTTCTTTATCCATCCCCTCGCCCGCCGGGAGAGGGGCAGGGGTGAGGGGATTGGCAGCTTGGGCCGGATTCCCTTGCGCCTTCCTCCTCATGAAGGTATACTCCGACCCATGTTAACCTACGAGATAACGGCCCAAGACCACCTGCGGCGCGTGGATAGTTTCATGCGCAACCTCCTTCCCAGCGCGCAGTTCTCCTACATCAAAAAGCTGATCAACTCAGGGCACCTCAAGGTGAACGGCGCTCCGGCCGAACCCGCGGACATTCTGCACTACGCCGACCAGGTCACCCTCAAGGAAAGCAGCAAGACGGCGGCATTCCTGGCCCGGCTCACCCCGGACCTTGACATCCTGTTCGAGGACAGCTGGATCATCTGCTTCAACAAGCCGGCCGGCCTTGCTGTACACCGCACCGAAGATCCCGAAGAGATCACGCTGGTCGACCTGGCGGAGACGCTTTTGAAAAAGCGCGACGGCGTCGGCAGGCTGCGTCCGGTGAATCGGCTCGACAAGGGAACCTCGGGGGCCATCATCCTGGCCAAAAGCTCGGTCGCCGCGGGGATGTTCGGCAAGATGGTGCAGGAGGAAGGGCTCGGCAAGCTGTACCTCGCCATGGTGGAGGGGAAACTGCAGAAGCAGGGAACCATTGACGCGGCGCTGGAAGGCAAGGAGTCCCAGACCAGTTACCTGAGGCTCTTCCAGGGGGGCGGCGTGTCACTCTTGGCGGTGTACCCGCTCACCGGGCGCATGCACCAGATCAGGCAGCACTTCAAGTTGATCGGGCACCCTATCCTGGGCGACAAGCGCTACGGCGGCAGGAAGCTTTCCGGCTTCACCGGCCACGCGCTGCACTCCTTCCGGACCACGCTAGTGCACCCGGCTACCGGCGAAGAGGTCGATATCCCGGCGCCGTTGCCGGAGCAACTGCTGCGGCTCGCCACCCGCTGCGGCGCGGTGAGCGAGGAGTCGTTCCTTCAGACACTGAACGACGTCCCGGCCGCCGAGACTTTGGCGCTCTCCTAGTCATCCCACCCCTGCGCGCCGATCAGCGGCACGAAACGGACCGCGCAGAGGGTTTCTTGGTGCAGCCCACCGCTGCGGTCTCGGTGCACCCGCACCAGGTCCTGCAGATGCTGCGTCGGTCCCACCGGGATCACCAGCCGCCCGCCCGGCGCCAGCTGCTCTTCGAGCTCTTTCGGCACGTCGGGGGCACCGGCGGTAACCACGATGGCGTCGTAAGGGGCATGCTCCCGCCACCCCAGCGTGCCGTCGCCGAGATGAACCGTCACGTTGCCGTAGCCGAGTTCGCGCAGGCGCTGCCCGGCCAGGTGCGCCAGGGACGGGATACGCTCCACGGTGAAGACCTCCCCCGCACAAAGGCTCAACACTGCAGCCGCGTAGCCAGAACCGGTGCCGATCTCCAGGACCTTCTCACCCCCCTGCAGTTTCAGCGCCTCTATCATGTACGCCACGATGTAGGGCTGCGAGATGGTCTGCCCGTCCTGGATCGGGAGCGGTCCGTCCTCGTAGGCGAGGTACTCCATGCCGGGCGGGAGGAAGGCTTCGCGCGGCACCTCTGCCATAGCTCTCAGCACCGCCGGGTCCACAATACCGCGCGCCATAAGGTGCTGGCTCAGCATGCGCTCCTTCCTCGCTGCAAGTTCCATTTTCGCATCGCTGGTCATGGCTCCTCCGAAAATCTCAATGCTACCATGCCCTTAAACTGCGACAAGCGCTCCGGCGGACCAGATGCCCTAGTTTCAATCTGTCGGCAGAGTAGCAGTGGCCTGCACAAAACATTCATCCTCACTAACAAAACAGTCTAAAGTGTCGATCAATCAACCTGTTGACTCTTAAAAGGGGCAGGCGTACACTTAAATCGTAGCAAAGAGTTGTTCTTTGAAAACAGCTCTGGGGTACAGGTAAAGGTGGCGTGAGGTACCCTGATTATTCCACACTTAAAACTTCCCAGGTTTCAGACGTGGTGTGCAATTCCCCAAAGTATGAGGAATAGCCTGAAGCGTTTTCCGGGGAGATGCTTTACAAAAGAGCGTGGTCTCACATAAACCTTTACGGCACTCTGGAGCTCGTAGCTGGCGCTTAAGGAGATCAAGCCGATTGGCCTATAATAATCTCATCCGTCATGCGCGTGCAAACCGCTTCAAAAAGGGGAAGAAACCGCGAGACACGGGTGACATGGTCCCGCCGGAGCATGCCACTACGCCGCGAGGAAAAAGCTTCCACCGGCGGATAGGGGTAAAGGATCTCAAGATTTAAGCGCCAGTTACATTTTAGGAAGGCCCGATGCGAAAGCACCGGGCCTTTTCCGTTTTGGCTCGCTGGGGGGAGTGCGCCGGTTGATGCTCTACCGTGCCGCCGAGGGCAGGCCCCTTTGTGGTGCCTTCCTCTCGTTACAACGCCCTCCCTCGCTTGAGACCTTTTCCACACCTGCTCTTGTTCTGCCCTAACCTTCCAGCGTCCCTCCCTTATGCCGGTCCCCGCAATGACGACGCCCATCCCCTCTGCGATCTTAGGTCCGCTCAGCAAGTCTTTCCTCCCCGGACTGCTTCCCCTGCTGAACGCGAGTGTTATACTTAGCCGGTGCTAATTTTGCTAGCCCAAAACAATGGAGGTAGCCATGCCACGCGGATCCAGAATAACAATGGAAGAGAAAGGACAAAGGACCATCCGCAGCCTCGAACCTTACCTGCCTAAACACGGGCTGCCAGAGGGAACAGTCTGCAAGGGGTGCGGCATCGTCTACCGCAACAAGCGTTGGCAGATCGAGAGCGGCTCGTCTGCCTCGTCTAGCGGCGACGTTCTCTGCCCGGCCTGCCAGCGCATAGTAGGTGAAGATCCTGCCGGCGTTGTGACGCTCTCTGGGCCATATCTTTCCCAACATAGGGAAGAGATCCTGAACACAGTGAGACAACAGGAGGTGAAGCACAGGGAGAAAAACCCGCTGGGGCGGATCATGGAGATCAAGGAGGATAATGGCGGCATCATCGTCACGACCACCGAGGACAAGCTGGCCCAAAAAATCGGGCGAGAGATCTATAAGTCGCAGCGAGGCGAGTTGCACTACAAGTGGAGCCATGATCAGCGCATGGTCCGGGTGGAGTGGAGCCGCTGATCCGGCCCAGCGTGAAAAGCAAAGCCCCCCTTACCTTACGGCAAGAGGGGCTTTTTGTTTTGGAGGAGGCTGCCGATCAGCGGTGCAGTAGCGGATCGAACAGGTACTCCAGGCCGTTGGCCTTTATTTCGTACATGGACTCCAGCATGGCTCCCAGTTCCCCATCGGGAACCCCCTTCTGCCGCATCCAGACCAGGTACGGTTCGGGCAGGTCCACCAGCAGTGACCCGGAATACTTGCCGTAGGGCATCCGGGTGCGGGCCAGCTTCAGCAGTTGGGCTGGATCGGGGAAAAGATCCTCCAACGGCTACCCCTTCAGTTTGGCCTTGAGCAGGTCGCCCAGGGTACCCATACCTTTGGGAGCCTCATCCACGGTCTTCTTGTAGGCGTCCATGCTCTGGGCCTGCTCCTCCGCGGCGCGGCTGACCGAAGCGAGTGCGAGCGAGATTTTCTTCGCCTCGCGATCCACCGCCTCGACCTTCACCTCGACCTCCTGCCCTTCGGAGAGAACCTCTTTCGGGTGCTGGATCCGCTTGCCAGCGCCCAGCTTGGAGATATGGATCAGGCCGTCGACGCCGCTGGCCAGGGTCACAAACGCGCCAAACGGTGTAAGCCTTGCCACCTTGCCGTTCTGGTAGGAGCCTTCGGGGAAAGCGCTCGCCGCCTCTTCCCAGGGATCGGCGAGGGTGTCTTTCAAGGAGAAGGAGATGCGGTTCTTCTCCCAGTCGATCCCCTTCACTACTACCTCTACTTCCTGGCCGACGGAGAGGACTTCACTGACATGGTTCACGCGAGCCCAGGCGACCTCGGATACCGGCAGGAGCCCTTCGACGGCGCCGATGGAGACGAAAGCGCCGAAGTCGCGCAGAGAGGTTACGGTACCTTTCACGCGGTCACCGACTTTCAGGGTCTCCTTAAGCGCATCCTTCTGCTGCTGCAACTCCTCCTCGAGCAGGGCCCGGTGGGAAAGAACGATATTGCGACCTTTCTCGGAATACTCGGTGACCTTGAAGGACATCTGCTTGCCTACCAGGGCAGCGGTGTCCTCCACCCTTCTCAGGGCGATCTGGGAGAACGGGCAGAAGGCGCGGGAACCGGCGACCTTCACCTCGAAACCACCCTTCACTTCCTTTTCGACCACGCCCTGGACCGGAATGCCCGCGGCGTAAGCTTCTTCGAGTTGCGCGTTGCCGGCGGAGTGGCTGCTCCCGGCGCCGAGCTTGGTGGTGAAACGCATCTCGTTGTTGCGCGAAGAGACGAACCAGGCGGTGACCTTGTCACCTACCTTGACGCTTACGTTGCCATCGGCGTCAAGGAGTTCCTTGATGTCGAGGACCCCTTCGCCCTTGCGGCCGGTATCCAGAAAGACCCAGTCCTTGGCGATCTGCAGCACGGTCGCCTCGACCTTGGCACCCGGCTCAAGCCGGCCGGCGTCCTTCTGGCTCCGCTCGAACAGATCGGCAAAGCTCTCCTCTTCAGTTTCCATCTCTTCTTTGTGATCGTTATCCATTTAAGTACCTCTTCAGCGTAGTTGTTGCGCACCTTAGCACCCATGGAGCATACAGGGGACCCCGTACCCTTGTCAACTACTTGAGCCGCCAACAATTGAGTTTGTAAGACGCAGTGGCCAAAACTTTCTTAAGGTACGCCATAAGATACCGATAGGTATTGCATCTGTAAAGCTCACGGCTGCATACGGAGGAGACAACGATGGGCGTGCTGGTCTGCTATGACGACTTTACCTATGACGTGATCAACGACTACTTCCTGGACCACCTGCTGTCGACCGGGTGCATCCTCGGCTTTGACCGGTCCGAGCACTGGGTGAAACAGGAGGACGCTACGCGAAACCGTAAAGCACTCGCTCCGCCCCCCCATCTCACACCTTCCTGAAGCCCCGGCCCCTCCCCCTAAGCAACTTCAGTTATGGTAACATCTCCGGGGGCATTGCCATCTGACGCAAACGGAGGTCCTATGAACGTGCCAGCTGAGCTGAAGCGGATCAGCGAAACGATATGGGAACTGCCAGTGAGCCACAAGGAAGGGATGTTGGTTCCGGCAAGGATCGTTGCCAGCGAGAAGTTGATCCACGAGATGGACGCCGGGGTGTTCGAGCAGGTGAGTAACGTTGCCACACTCCCCGGCATCCAGCGCTACGCCTACTGCATGCCAGACGGGCACTGGGGCTACGGCTTTCCGATCGGGGGAGTTGCCGCCATGGATCCCGGCTCGGGGGTGATCTCCCCCGGCGGCATCGGCTTCGACATCAATTGCGGCATGCGGCTCGTGCTCACCAACCTCACAGCCGAGCAGGTCCAGCCCAAGCTGCACCAGCTGATCGACCGGCTCTTCGCCCGCATCCCGACCGGCGTCGGCTGCCAAGGCTTTATCAAGATGAAAAGTGACGATTTCCGTTCCGTGGTGCAACAGGGCTCACGCTGGTGCCTTAAAAACGGCTTCGCCACCCAGAACGACCTGGACATGACCGAGGAGGGAGGCTGCTTCCCAGGGGCCAACGCCTCGGACATCAGCCAGAAAGCGGTGGAGCGCGGCTACAACCAGTTGGGGACGCTGGGAAGCGGCAACCACTATTGCGAGGTCCAGGTGGTGCAGCCCCAGAACATCATAGATCAGGACCTCGCCGACGCCTTCGGATTAACCACCGTGCCGAACCAGGTGGTGATCATGTTCCACTGTGGCAGCCGTGGCTTCGGGCACCAGGTTGCCACTGACTACCTCAAACTCTTCCTCTCGGTCATGGAGCGCAAGTACGGCATCAAGATCGTGGACCGGGAACTCGCCTGTGCCCCCTTCCACTCTCCCGAGGGGCAGGCCTATTTCAGTGCCATGAAATGCGCCGTCAACATGGCCTTCGCCAACCGCCAGGTCATCCTGCACCGGATCCGGGAGGTCTTCTCCGACCTGTTCCACGCCTCGCCCGACGAACTCGGCATGCGCATGGTCTACGACGTCGCCCACAATACCGCAAAGCTGGAAAGGCACCTGGTCAACAGCAGCCGCAAAGAGTTGCTGGTGCACCGCAAGGGTTCCACACGCGCCTTCGGGCCCGGGATGCCGGGGCTGCCCGAGTGTTACCAGAAGACCGGGCAGCCAGTGATCATCGGGGGGAGCATGGAGACCGGTTCTTACCTGTTGGCCGGCATGTCCACGGGAGGCGACGCCTGGTTCACTACCGCGCACGGCAGCGGCAGGACCATGAGCCGCCACGAGGCGAAGAAGAATTTCCGCGGAGACAAGCTGCAACGCGACATGGAACAGCGCGGCATCTACGTGCGCACCGACTCCTTCGGAGGACTCGCCGAGGAGGCAGGGGCGGCCTACAAGAACATCGACGAGGTGGTGGAGGCGACCGAACTGGCCGGGCTGAGCAAGCGGGTGGCACGCCTGGTGCCGATCGGCAACATCAAGGGGTGAGGAGGCATCATGCCGTTTGAGTACCGCAGCGATATCGCCCATGCCGACGTCGCCTTCGACGCTTGGGCCCCAACCTTGGAAGAACTGTTCGGGGAAGCGGCACGCGCCACCATGGAGGTGATGGTGGAGAACCTGGCGGAGGTGCGCCCGGCCCAAACGCTGGAGGTGAAGCTGGAACAGGAAAACGAGGAGATGCTTCTCTTCGACTTTCTCAACGAACTGCTCTTCTACAAAGATGCACGGAGGCTGATCCTGCTCCCCGGCGAAATTGAGATCTCGCCTAGTGACGGCGGACTGACCGTGCGGGCGACGCTCTTAGGAGAAGAGATTGCCCCGACCCGACACGAGATGAGGACCGACGTGAAGGCGGTGACCATGCTGCGCTACAAGGTCGAACGGGTGGCGCAGGGGTGGCGGGCGACGGTGGTACTGGACGTGTAGCGCCCGCCACCTCCCTTCACCCGGTCACCACGAGGTTGTTGACCACCTCATTTACCCCCAGCACGTACCAAGCGTCGGACTCGGCGGCGTGTTTGTTGTTCAGCATCGGCACCGCCCCATCCAGGATCACCACGCCGTCCTTGCTGTGGATCGAAACCTGCGCCGCGTTCACCAGCGGGTCCTTCTCCAAAACAATCCTGATCAGGTCCACCAGTTCGTCATCATTCTCCTCGGCGTTGGACCACACCTCGATCCCGTTGACCACATCCCGGCTCCCCGGCACCCACCAGGCCAACACTCCGGCCAACCGCTTATGCGAGATGCTCTCCGCCCTGCCGTTCAAGATTACAATGCCTTCGTTCACCTCGACCTCGATGACCCGATCCAGCCCACGTTGCGCCGTGCCCCGCACCTCTTCCAGGTCCTGCTTGACGATGGCCTGAACGGCGTACTGCATGAAGGCCGGTTCGCTGGCGAGTCCGTTGCAAACATGGTCGCGGATGGCGCCATCCTCCATCTGCTCGGATGGCTCGACACGCAACCTGTCCACGATGCCGGTGACCGGCTGCGGCTTGGCGGCGATCTCAAGGGCAAGTTTCTTGGCGCCAATCCATCCGACCTCACCTTGGACGGTGACCACACCATCGGCAAATTGCAGTTCAATGGGATGGCCGTGCAGGTTCACCCGCGGTTCCCGCTCGAGTGTGGCCCGAATGGTTCCGATGACCTCTTCCGCTCTGATCATGCCTCTCCCCTTCCCAGCTCGTTATTCGGGGACCGGATCGATTCCCATGTGAACGGCCGGAGCTTGGCATTAATAAACGTCAAGAAAACAACGGATACATTGTAGCATGGGGAGGGATGTTGTCGAACAGGCGGCAAGCCCTCAGCGGGAAGAAAGAGTGGAGTTGTGCGAGGAAAGAGTGGGGTAACGAAAACGGCGGCAGGGTAGCTGCCGCCGCTGGTGCTAGAGAATGCGGTTCAGGAATGACTTGATGCGGTCATGCTCCATCTGGTTGGCGAAGAAGTCTTCCGGGGTCCCTTGGGCCACGAAGGAGCCCTTCTCCATGAAGATGACCCGGTCCGCCATCTCCTTGGCGAAACCCATCTGGTGGGTGACGATAATCATGGTCATCCCCTCCTTCCCGAGATCGCGAATGGTGTCGAACACCTCGCCGATCAGTTCCGGGTCCAGCGCGGAGGTGGGCTCGTCGAAGAGCATCAGCTTGGGGCGCATGGCGAGCGCCCGCGCGATGGCGACGCGCTGTTTTTGGCCGCCGGAAAGGGTGGCGGGATAGACGTCACGCTTGTCGGAGAGGCCGACCTTCGCCAGCATGTCCAGGGCGATCTCGCGTGCCTCCTCCGGGCTCTTCTTTTGCACGGTAAGCGGCCCTTCCATCACGTTGCCCAGCACCGTCATGTGCGGGAACAGGTTGAAGTGTTGGAACACCATGCCGATCTCGGAGCGCAGCGCGCAGATCTTGTGCGGGACATCCAGGTGCCGGCGCCCGTGCTTATTGGTCACGTAGCCGATCTCGTTCCCTTCGAAGATGATGGTCCCCTCCTCGATCTCCTCGAGGAAGTTGATCGAGCGCAGCAGGGTCGACTTGCCGGAACCGGACGGCCCGATGATGACCACGATTTCGCCGGGGCAGACGTCGAGGTCGACGCCGTTCACGGCGGTGAGCGATCCGAAGTGCTTGGTGATCCCCTTGAGGCTTAACAACGGTTGGTTAGCGGTTTTCATAGATGCCGGCCCGAACCTCGATCTTTTCGAAGACGAAGGTGAAGATGGTGGTGAACAGCAGGTAGATGAGCGCCGCCAGGATCAGCGCGGTCACGTTGAAATAGGCGTTGAACATCTGGTCGGCGGAGCGCATGAGCTCTACCATGGCGATGGTGGAAACGAGCGCGGTGTCCTTGATGAGGGCGATGAACTCGTTGCCGATAGGGGGCATGAGCCGCTTGTAGGTCTGCGGGATGATGACCCGGCGCATCGCCTGCCAATAGCTCATGCCGATGGCCTTGGCTGCCTCCATCTGACCGTGCTCGATGCTCTGAATGCCGCCGCGGATGATCTCGCCCAGGTAGGCCGAGTAGTTCAGGCCAAGGCCAAGGATGGCGGCGGTGAAGGGTTTGAAGGTGATTCCCAGGGACGGGAGTCCGTAGTAGATGAAGAAGAGCTGCAGCAGTAGCGGAGTGCCGCGGAAGAGCCAGATGAAGAACCAACAGATCGCCGACACCGGCTTGAAAGTACTGATGCGCCCGAGCGCGATGAGCAGGCCACCAAGGGGCGAAATCAGGATGATGCAGACCACCAGAGTGATGGTCATCACCGCCCCTTTCAGCAACTGCGGCAGGAAGCGGAGGCAGTCTTGGACGAAAACCTTGTAGCGCGGCGTTTGCTCCTGCTTGACCGAGGCGAGGAAGTTGAGCGCCTCACTGTTGTCAGGGTAGACCGCCAGGACTTCCTTCGCTGCGGAGCTTGCCTGCTCCATGTCCTTTAGGGCGAATTGCAGCCTCGCGATCTGCATCCTGCTCCTGACGAAGGCGCCGCTTTCGTCACCCTTTTCGAACTCAACCTTCTTGAGCAGGGCGATGGCGGCGGGAAGATCCCCCTGTGCCATTGCGTCGTTGGCGTCGGTGAAGAGCTGATCGTAATCCTTGGCGAAGCTGACCGAGGCTAGGAGTAACAGCAAGCATGAAAAAAGCAGGATCGCTCTTTTGACGACCCTGCCGGTAAAAAATTTCATCGGCACACCTGATTAACTGTGGCAGTCCCCCTCCCCGCGTACGGGGAGGGGAAAGCGTTAACTATTTCCACTTCTTCGGGTTGGTGATGTCCTCGCCGAACCACTTCTTGGAGATCTTGGCCATGGTGCCGTCCTTGACCATCTTGTCGAGGGTCTTCTGGACCGCCTCACGCAGCTCCACATCTTCCTTCCGGAACGCGACGCCGAAGGGCTCCTTGGTGATGTTGCCCGGCAGGATGCGGAACTTGCCCGGGCGCTTGGCGATGAAGTCGCGGCCGGTAGCGTCGTCGATGATGACGGTGTCGAGACGGTCGGATTCAAGATCCAGCAGCGCCTTCGGGTTGTCCTCGTACTCACGCACTTCGGAGGGAGCAGCCGGAAGCTTCTTGACGGCCTCGACGGCGGAGGAACCCTTCTGAACGCCTACCTTGGCGCCTTTCAGGTCGGTAAGCTTCTTGAGCTTCTTGTCAGCGAAACGGACCACGGCGACCTGGCCGTCCATCTTGTACGGCTTGGTGAAGGCGACTTCCTTCTTGCGCTCGTCGGTGATGGTCATACCGTTCCAGATGCAGTCGAACTTTTTGGAGTTGAGAGCGTGGATGACGCCGTCCCATGCGGTCGGCTGCCAGTTGATCTTGATGCCGAGACGCTTGCCCACTTCTTCAGCTGCATCGATGTCGAAGCCGACCAACTGCCCCTTGTCGTTGCGGTAGCCCATCGGGGGAAAGGCATCATCGAGACCGATGGTCAGAGCACCCTGGCTTTTGACCCTCTTGAAGGAACCGTCGCCGGCAAAGGCAGAGACGGCACAGGCAAGGACAAGCAGAGACGACAGGACAACCCAGATCTTTTTCACGTTTACGCTCCTTTTCTATGCTGTGGTCGGTGATGGTGAAGCTTAGAAATATTTGATGTAAACAAACAGGCGTTTGGACCGGCGGATTATTGCAGAATATCGCGGAAGCGTCAAGAAGATAACGGGACTTGGCCGATGCTCAACAGAAGGTCACAACGTGGTTCAGCAGGCAAAACAACACCCCCTTTTGTCAACTCCCCGGCCCGGTACCGTATACCATGTTGCCCCTATTTTTCCAAAAACGTATAATCCGGGTGTTAGGTATCAACACGTAAGAAAGGCCACGAGGCTTAGACATATGTGTAAGAAGATTTTCATTGCTGCTACCGGCCAGCATTGTGGCAAGACGACCATCAGTCTGTCACTGCTCCATCTGGCCAAAAAGAAATACGCGCGGGTGGGCTTCATCAAGCCGATCGGCCCCAAGGTTTTCATGCTGGACGGTGTGGAAATGGACATGGACGCGGCGCTGATTGCGTCCATCTACGGCATGGAAGCGGATCGACAGCTCATGTCGCCGGTCGTGGTCGGGAAAGGGTACACCAAGAAGTATCTCTCCGGCGAGATTGCACCGGAGGCACCGCTTGAGGCCGTCAAGAAAGCCTGTAGCGAACTGGAAGCGAAGAACGATTTCCTGATCATCGAAGGGTCCGGTCACGGCGGCGTCGGTTCCGTGGTCGGCATCAACAACGCGCAGATCGCCCGCACCCTCGATGCGCCGGTGATCATGGTGGCTAGCGGCGGCATCGGCTGCGTCATCGATTCGGTGCAGTTGAACCTGTCCCTGTTCCAGCAGCAGGGTGCTGAGGTCAAGCTGGTCCTGGTCAACAAGCTTTTAGCCAACAAGCGCGAGGAGACACTGGGCTACCTGAAAACTTTCTTCGAAAGCCGCCAACAGAACGTAGCCGGCGCCTTCGACTACTCCCCCACGCTCGCAAACCCCACCCTGCTCGACCTCTCCAAGCTGCTGAAGCTGCCGCTGCAGGGGGACCAGGAGGGCAAGAACCGAATCATCAACCACATCCAGTTGGGGGCCGCATCTTCACAGCGCGTCATCGACACACTGCAGGACTCCACGCTGCTGATCACCACGAGCTCCCGTGACGAGTTGATCGTTACGGCGTCGGCCCTGTACAACATCCCGGCCTACCGGCGCAAGCTAGCGGGCATCGTGATCCCCGGGTCGGCGCCGGTGTCGGCGATCACCCAGCGGATTCTGGATGACAGCAATATCCCCTATCTGCGCACTTCGCAGAACACCGCCGACGCCTTCATCACTCTCACCGAGCATGTGTCGAAGATAACGGCGGACGACAAAGAGAAGATCGACCTGATCAAGTCCACCGCCGAGAGCGTCTTCGACTTCGACGTCATCGACGCCATGAGCCGCTAAACAGGAACGGATAAAATACAAAGAGCCGGAGGGATGCCAAATCCCCTCCGGCTCTTTTCGTTTCAGGTCTCCTCGGGCTTACCCCAGCCTTTGCATCAGGGCGTCGTAAATCCCGTAGGGAGTGGACTCCACGACCAGGACCTCCGTTCCCAGCTGCTGTTCTACTGCCTCCAGGGTCAGGTCGTCCAGGAACACCCCTTCCCCCTCCTTCAGCATCACGTCAGGCACGAGCACCAAGTCTCCCAGTTCCAGCCCCTGCAGGGCGGCCACGACGTCGGCCCCGCACACAAGCCCGGTGACCGTGACCGTAGGTCCGAAGAGCCTGTTGCGCACCGCCACCGGCTGCATAGTAACCCCGGTCGCCCCAGAGAGCTGTTTGAGGAAGTCTGAGAGATAGCGGTAGGGGGATTCGCCGGTGACAACCGTCAGTTTCCCCGGCTTCAGAGCCTCGGCCTCCTGGAGCACCTGCTCCGCCTCAGAGAGAAACAGCGGGATCATGCCGACGCCGTTCTCCAACTGCGGCAGGTCGCCGTAATTCTCCAGCTCCGGAAACGGCACATCGCCCTTGATGTAGAACTCGTCGGCGAGGAACAGGAAGGGAGCACCCAAGCGCTCTTCCAGCCGCCGGGACTCAGGGTACCACTTGGCTATGAAGTCGGCAGCGAACTCCTTGGTGACCGGGGCCAGGGCCGGCAGGTTCTGCCTGTGCTCGGTCAACCCCACCGGCACCACCGCCAGCGATGCCACCCACGGGTACAGGGCGGCCAGATCCACCACGGTGCGGGCGAAGGCCTCCCCGTCGTTCCAGCCGGGGCAGAGCACGACCTGGGTGTGCATGGTGATGCGCGCCTCCGCCAGCTCCCGCATCACGTCCAGGATCGGGAGGATGCCGTTTTTGCCCAAAAGCTTCTCGCGCAGCGCCGCATCGGTGGCATGTACGGAGATGTAGAGCGGGGAGAGCCGCTGTTCCTTGATGCGGTCCAGCTCGGCCCGGCCGATGTTGGCCATGGTCACGTAGTTGCCGTAGAGAAAGGAGAGGCGATAATCTTCGTCCTTCACGTAGAGGGGGCCACGCAGCCCGCGGGGCAACTGGTGCACGAAGCAAAAGACGCAGTTGTTGCCGCAGCGCGCCGGCGCCGGTGCCTGAAAGGAGATGCCCAGGGGCTCCCCCTCTTCCCGTTCGACCTCGAGTTCCCAGAGCTCGCCGTCGGCCTTTTCTACTTCCAGTTCCAGCTCGTCGTCGGCCGCAAAATAGTTGTAATCGATGACGTCCCGCAAGGCATGCCCGTTCACCGACAGCAGCCGGTCCCCCGGCTGGAGTTCCAGTTCTTCGGCGATGCTGCCGGGCATTATTTTATCGATAGTCAGTCCTGACATGAAATCCCTCCTGGTGCGCGCCCCGCAGCGGAGATAGAGATTTTTCCGGCTGCGGAAACAGCAGTCGCGAGATGGCCCGCGAGGCAACTGGCGTGAGAGCGGCGGCGCGCAGAGTTTAATGATAGGTGGAGAAGGAGGAATTTGGCAACAGATAAAAAACAAGCCGGCCCTTTGGAGCCGGCTGGGAGGAGTTACTGTCGTGGCGAGGCAGCCCGGAGTAGGACAACTATTCCGGACGCCCGCTTACTGCATTGGTGGTGATGCTACTGGTGCAGTCGGAAAACGCCATCTACGGAAGTGATGCTGCAGATCGCGTGCTTATAGATGAGGATATCACCGTGCACTTCCATAAGAACGGAGAAGTTATCGAACGACTTGATATGCCCTTCCAGTTTTTCACCGGACATGAGCTGCACCAAGACCTTTACACGCTCCTTGCGAGACTGGTTGAGGTACTGGTCCTGGATGTTAAAAGGCGTTTTAGGCATGATTCCGCTCCTTTACCCAAAAAATTCAATCACATGACCAAGGATACTAGCAAATGCTGCGGGATATTCAAGCCAATAAATATCATTTTCCTTGCCGAACCATGTCATCTGTCGCTTGGCATAACGGCGGCTGTCACGCTTGATCAGCGTAACTGCCTCATCCAGCGTCATTTCACCAGCCAGATATGCAGTCATCTCCTTGTACCCGATGGAGCGCATTGACTTCAATTCGCGACTGTAGCCTTGCCCGAGGAGGTTTCGCACCTCCTCCACTAACCCTTTCTCCAGCATCTTTTCTACGCGGGTGTCAATGCGACGGTACAACTCCGCCCGTTCCACGGTGATGGCAAGTTTCAAAGCACGATAGTGGTCGCCCGAAAAGCCATGCTCGGCCCGAAAGGCGGAGATGGGGCGACCGGTCTGGGTGTAGACTTCCAGCGCCCGCACCAGGCGCACACGGTCGTTAGGGTGCAGCCTGGCCGCGGTCTCAGGATCGACCTCTGCCAGACGTCTCAGCAGTTCCTCTCCGGGAACATCGTCAAACTGGCGGCGTAGTTCCGGGTCCCCGGTCGGGGAGTCGACCAACCCATCCAACAGGGCGCGCAGGTACAACCCGGTTCCTCCGACCACGATGGCTTTTTTGCCGCGGCCGTCGATGTCCTCGATGGCGGCCGCGGCCTCCCGCCTGAAGTCGGAAGCGGTAAAGTCCTGATCCGGTGCCACGATGTCAATCAAGTGGTGCGGCACCCGGGCCAACTCTACCGGCGAGGGTTTGGCCGTGCCGATATCGAGGCCGCGGTAAATCTGCATGGAGTCCGCGTTGACGATTTCTCCATCGATCTCTTCTGCCAACCTCAAGGCGAGGTCACTCTTGCCGGACCCCGTAGGTCCCCCAATTATCAGCAGCTGTATCTTCTTTTGCGTCATGCTCTCTCGTCTACTGCGGCAGCACCATCGGCTGCCGTCCCGGGTTCTACAACCGCTTGAACATCTTCTCCACTTCGATCAGGGTGAGGGTCTGCATCACCGGTCTGCCGTGCGGGCAGTTGCTGGAGAAGTCAGTCTCGTCCATCTGCCTGAACAGCGCCGAGATCTCCTGGGCTGTCAGCGTGCGCCGGCCACGCACCACGCTGTGGCAGGCGATGCGCGCCAGGAGATCCTCCTGGATGTCGGTGAAGGTCCGGCTGCGGCTCAAGCTGGAGAGCTCCTCCAAGATATCCCGGATGGTGCGCAGGTAGTCAGTGCCGGATAGAAGCTGCGGCACACCGTTCAGAAGCCAGGTGTTGCCTCCGAACTCCTCGAAGGAGAAGCCCAGGCGCCGCAGTTCCTCAAGATTCTCCCTGAGCACCGCCGACTCGCGGAAAGAGAGTTCCAGCGTTTCCGGGAAAAGTAGTCCTTGACTGTCCACCTCCTTGCCGGCGAATTCCGCTTTCAGCTTTTCGAAGGCAACCCGCTCGTGTGCTGCGTGCTGGTCGATCAGTACCAGGTCCGTGCCCCGCTGGCAGAGAATGTAGGACGCGTTGAACTGTCCGATGACGGCAAGCGACGAGAAGTAACCCGGCGCCTCGCTTTCCCGCCGGAAAACCGGCTCTGGCTCTTCCGTGGTGGATTGAATGGCAGGCTCAGCGCTGCTCGGGGGGGCGGGCGGCTCCTCGGTCTTCCGCGCCGGTGCCTCAAAGTGGTAATGGGGGCGCAGCGCCGGCTGGGGTTTAGGCTGATACCCCACCAGCAGTTCGCGGATCTCGGCCACCTTGGCCTCGCTCACCGAGGACGCCAGCGCCTCTACAGGCAACTCTGGTTCCTGTGTAGCTTTCGCTGCCGGGGCAGCAGAAGACACGCCAACATGAGGCGGTGTATCCTTGGGCGCGCATGTCAGGGCGAGACCAGAGTGCGCGGACGTGCTGCGGGAAGCAGTGGCAACACCGGTGACGCTTTCCGTCAGCTGTGCACCCGGGGCTGTCGAAGCAGCCGAAACCGGCACGGCTGCCCGCTTCAGCCACGGGGTCTGCTTCAGCACGCTTTCCACCGCATACTGGATGGCGTCGTGCACCTTCCCCTGTTCGCGGAATCTCACCTCGTGTTTGGTCGGATGGACGTTGACATCGACTTCACCGGCGGCGATGTCGATGAAGACGGCGACAACCGGATAACGGCCGCGCTCCAAGAAGTTCCGGTAGGCCTGGAGGATGGCGTGCTGCACCACCTTGTCACGGATGAAGCGGCCGTTGATATAGGTGTAGAGATGGCTGGCGGCGCTACGGCTGCACTCCGGCGCGGCCACCAGGCCAGTTACCCGTACGCCCCCCGGCTCCTCATAAGAGACCGGATAGAGAAAAGAGGCTATGGAGCGGCCGAGCAGCGTCGCCACCCGTTCCTTCAGGTCAGCGTCGAGGGCCCGGAACACTGTCTTACCCTCATTCTTGTAGGTGAAGCGGACATCGGGGCGGGAGATGGCCAGCCGCGTCAGCAACTCCCCTACGTGCCCCCCTTCGGTATCCGCGCTTTTCATGAACTTGAGCCGCGCCGGCGTGTTGAAGAAGAGGTTGCGCACGGCGATGACCGTCCCCGGAGCCATGCCGCACTCCTTGACCTCCTTGATGCGCCCCCCCTCCACGTAGATCTCCGTCCCCTCCAGGCTGTCGCTGGTACGGGTGGAAATGGTAAGACGGGACACCGAGGCCACCGATGGCAGCGCCTCTCCACGGAAACCGAGGGTGGACAGGGCGAAGAGGTCCTCGTCACTAGCGATCTTGCTGGTGGCATGGCGCTCGAGCGCCAAAAGTGCGTCCTCACGCGACATGCCACTACCGGAATCGGTCACCCTGATGAGCCGCCTGCCCCCAGACTCGATCTCGACCACGACCTCTTTTGAGCCCGCGTCCAGCGCATTCTCCACCAGTTCCTTTGCCACGGAGGCGGGGCGTTCCACCACCTCCCCGGCGGCGATCTTGTTGGTCAGGTTCTCAGGAAGTATTCGTATTTTAGTTGCCACTGTAGCCCTCACGCTGCGGTAATCGAAGTCAGCAAGATACCTTAAGGGGCGACAGTTTGTAAATCCAAGATTCGCTGTGACATGCTACGCCGCATCCTTCGCGCTGCGCTCAATTGCGGGAGCGGGAAACGATGCTATAACATCCTGCATGAAAATTTTCTCATCCATCACAACTTGTCTTCTTGCAGCAGTTATCATCGGCCTCGCCCTTCCGCAGCAAACCGCTGCGCGCTCCTACCACCCCGCCACGAGCTACCTGGTAAAGGTCAACGGCCAGGTATTCCGCCAGCAAAATGCTGGTATCCGCCGGGCTCCGGCCAGCCTCACCAAGATGATGACGGCCCTAATTGTCATGGAGCGCTGCAACCTGAATGACGTAGTAGTGGTCAGCCGCGGGGCAGCGCGCGAGACCGGCAGCAGAATCGGACTGCGACGCGGCGAGAAATTCCGGGTGCGCGACCTGCTGGCGGCCACGCTGATTGCATCCGCCAACGACGCCTGCCGTGCCCTCGCCGATCACGCCTGTGGCAATCAAACCGATTTCGTGGTACAGATGAACGCCCGGGCTCGGGCGCTGGGCCTGGAAAACACCCACTTCGCCAACGCATGCGGCCACGACAGCAGGGGCCTCTATTCGAACGCACACGACCTGGCGCGCATCGCGGAGAAGGCGATGCAACTGCCGCAGTTTGCGAAGATCGTGGCCAGGCACGACATGCGCATCACCACGCTCGATGGCAGGCGCAGTTATTATTTGAGAAACATAAACAGGCTGATAGGACGGTATCCAGGGGCTATTGGTGTAAAAACGGGAACCACGCCCAACGCAGGCCAATGCCTGGTCGCCCTGGCACAGCGCGAAGACACCAGGGTCCTCCTGGTGATCATGCACTCCAGGAACAGGTGGGGGGCCGCACCGGAACTGCTCGACGCTGCCTTTGCGGCCTCGTCCCCGCGTCGCACCCCGCGGAGACCTGCTGAACCGACCACGCCAGCAAGGAGAGAAGATGAAGCATCACCGGAAGGAACTGTGGTTCCAGATCAAGAGTAGGCGTGGCTTTGTCAACATCACCCCTGAACTTGAGGCAACCGTCAAGGAAAGCGGCATACGGGAAGGGCTCCTGCTATGTAACGCCATGCACATTACTGCCAGCGTTTTCATAAATGATGACGAATCAGGGCTGCACCAGGACTTCGAAGAGTGGCTGGAAGGGCTGGCCCCGGAGAAACCGCACAGCCGGTACCGCCACAACCATGGAGAGGACAACGGGGATGCGCATCTGAAAAGGACCATCATGGGGCGCGAGGTGGTCGTTGCGATTACCGGCGGGAAGTTGGACCTGGGGCCTTGGGAACAGGTTTTCTACGGCGAGTTCGACGGCCTGCGCAGGAAGCGGGTCTTGGTGAAGATCATCGGCGAATAGTAATTTTCTGCCTCACAGTCCCCGCAGCACCAGGACGGTAATGTCGTCAGGCTGGGGATCTGGCTTATCGGTAAGAGCGATTAAGGCGTCCGCCATTTCCTGGGCGCTCTTCTTCCCAGAAAGCTGCCTGGCCAGCGCCTCGTGGGTGAGTTCTAGTTCCGGCTTCGCGTCGACCAGCCCATCACTGTACAGAACCATCACATCGCCCTTGGCCAGCCGCACCGCCCCCTCTTGGTACACCTCGTCTCCCTGCACGCCCAACGGCAATCCTCGTGGGTTGAGGGTCTCCACGGAACCGCCATGGCGCCTGACAAAGACGTAGCCATGGCCACAGTCAACGAAAGAGATTGTCCGCGTTGTTGAATCCAATTGAGCATGGAAGAGCGTCACGAAGCTTTCGGAGTTCTCCAGATCCTCGTTAAGCGCTTTCTCAGCCAGGTGCACCGCCTGGGCCGGGCGATTGTAGAGGGTGACGGCATGGAGGGCGGCCCTGACGGTGGCCATCAGCATGGCGGCGGCCATCCCCTTCCCCATCACGTCGCCAAGTGTCAGGTTGATGAGTGTTGGCGACACCTGCTGCCAGTCGTAGAAGTCCCCGCCGACCTGTTTGGCGGGGAGGCAGCGGGCTGCAATTTCGAAGCCGCCGATCTGCGGATAAACCCGCGGCAGCAGTTTGGCCTGGATCTCGGCGGCGTAGACCAGTTCCAGTTGCAGTTGCATGCGGCGCAACTCGCTCTCCCTTAGATCTGCCTCCGCTTTTTTGCGTTCGCTGATATCCCTGAAGATGGAAATGTTGCCGGTCACGTTGCCGAAGCGATTCAGACGCTTCATCGCGTAAAGCTCGCCGATGAAGACCTCGCCGCTTTTTCTACGAAAGTGCAGTTCCACCAGCTTTCCCTTCACCGGGGCTTTGACGTCAAAAACCTCCTTGCCGGTACGCTCGTAATCCTCCTCGTCGGCATAGAGAATTCCACTACTCTGGCCGATCACCTCGGGGGAGTCATAGCCGAAGATGTCCTGTAGCGCAGGCTGGTTCACATGCAGTATGGTGCGGTTGTGGTCGGCGACGACAATAACGTCGCGGATACTGTTAAAGAGGTTACGGTAATCTTCGGCTCGTTTCTCGATCTCCGCGTGAGCCACCTCAAGATCCCGCTCCGTTTGTCGCTGCTTAGCCCGCTCCTGCGCCTCGGTCAGCGCACGCTGTACCGCCGGGACCAACCTCGACAAACGACTCTTCAGGACATAATCCGTTGCACCGCTTTTGAGCGACTCAATGGCCGCTTCCTCGCCCAGTTTTCCAGAAACAAACACAAAGGGAAGATCGGGCAGTTTCTGGCGCACCATTGCCAAAGCCGTCATGCCGTCGAAAGCGGGAAGCGCAAAATCGGCGAGAATGAGATCCATGCCGCCGCGCTCCAAGGCGACACTGAACTCGTCCCGTCTCGACACCACCTCGACTTCGCAGTCCAGCCCTTCCGAGGTCAGAGTCAGCAGAACCAGTTCCGCATCCATCGGATCATCCTCAAGATGCAGTATGCGCAGACGCTCCTGTTTCATTGGTTACTGCCCCTTTGCGATGACGGAGGCGGCTCATTGATTATGGCCCAAAAGGCGCCGAGTTCCTTGACTGCTGTAATGAATTCGGAAAAATTGACCGGTTTTACCACATATGCGTTGACGCCGAGCCGGTAGCTCTCCACAACGTCCCTTTCCTCTCGCGATGAGGTCAGCACCACCACCGGGATAAACTTCAGTTGGGCATCACCTTTCAGTGTGCTGAGGACCTCCAGCCCGTCCACCTTCGGCAGTTTCAGGTCCAGCAGTATGACCGCCAGGTTCAACGGAGGTTCTCCTTCGTATTTCCCTCGCCGATACAGATAATCCAGGGCTTCGGCCCCGTCTCTGACCAGATCCACCCCGTTGGCGAGATTATGCTCTGCCAGCGCCTCCAGGGTGAGTTCAGCGTCGTTGGCGTTGTCTTCAACCAACAATATGCGCTTTAACTTTAACATCCCTGTATCTCCTTTAGTCCCCAAACAAGACAATCAAGAGTTGCGTCGGACACACAGATTTTACCACGTCTTTATAGCGATACACCAATGGCCTTCAATGCAGATGGCTCTGCCCACCGTTGCACAAAATTCCTGGCCACAACAACCCACAACAACCTTTAGTTAATTATAATCAGCCTACATTTCCCAACTATTCAGGCAGTTCTCCTGTGCTGAACCTATAAATAACAGTGGTGATAAGCGAGACCACATTTTTCTGCTATATCTTGTTGTAAAGTTTTGATCAAACCTCAGCGGCTAAAAGGAGAAGCAATGAAGCATAGAATCCTCGTGGCACTTATGTTGACAGCTCTTTCCATCACCTCACTCTATGCTGCCCAGGAAGGACCCAAATCCGCCCCCACATCAGGCAAGAATCTTGGCAGCGTCACCGGAGGCGTGTTCAAGGAAGCGCACCTGGTAATCGACAAGAAGTGCGTGTCCTGCCACACCGCCGAACGAATTGAAAACGCGATCGCAGCAGGGAAGGACATGCAGAGGATCCAGCACCGCATGGAACTCAAAGGTGTAAAACTGACTGCGAATGAGCAGTCGGTGCTAGGCATTTTCTACAAAGAGAGTCCGTTAAAGCCCAAGAAATAGATGAAACACCGATCGGGGGGCTTGCCCCCCTCACTTTCGGTTGATTCATGATATTTCGACGGGATATCCTCTGTTCTCGTAGTAAGCACGAACTAGTTTCCCCATGTCGATTCGATGCAGTAAGTTGCGGTCGGCCATCAGATGCAGGACCGCCCCAACATCGACAGTGTGTTTATCTTGCCGATGGAACTCGATGAATACCCTATCCTCTTTGACTCCCACTTTCACAGGCAGGTCGATGACCGTTACCCGCATCCCTTCCTGAGCTTTCACGAACAAGGACGCCATGTCGCCTGGATAAAGGCGCAGGCAACCATGGCTCGATCGTCGGCCAATGCCATAGGGACGGTTAGTACCATGAATAAGGATGTCCTGGCGTGACAGGCGCAGCGCATGACGCCCCAAAGGGTTGCGCGCACCAGGAGCAACTGCAGCAGGAAGCTGCGGGCGCTGCCGACGAATGGACTTCGGAACATGCCAGTAAGGATCCATTATCTTATCTACAATAAAGAAGCGTCCAAGCGGAGTATCCACACCTTCATCTCCAATGCCTATTGGAAAGGAAGTAATTGGGGTGATGTCACTCTCCGGGAAAAAGTACAAGCGTAACTCAGCCAGGTTCACGACAATGCAAGGGCGCTCCGTAGCTGGCGGTGGTATCCACGCGGAAGGTATGGTAACAACGATTCCAGCTTTCGGCAGGATCGGGTCGACACCACGATTAGCGTCTCGGATCTCGTTGTACCCCAAATGGAATCTCCTCGCGATTTCAATGAGGGATTCCCCCTGGTGCACCGTGTATTGACGCAGTTCACCAACATAACCGCCAACAAAGTTCGGTGGTATAGAGTCCGCCGACTGAGTTTTTCGTGCAAAAAGGGACGGCAAGAAAAGCCCTATCGCAACAGAAAAAAGGACTAGGCGGTGCTTGGGCATGGCGACGGCCGTCGTTACTTTTTCTGTCCAAGTTCGAACAGCTTTTCCGTTCGCGCCGCGGCCTGTGTTGCAGCTGCCGCGGCAGCCTCGGCTCTTTGGGCGCTATCAGCGGCCCTGGCAGTAGCATCATCGAGCATAGCCTTGTTGGCAAGCTGTGCCTGAGAGACTTGACTCTCCAGGGTCGCAACCCTACTCTCAAAAGCGTTGATCCGTTGATTGAGGGAGGCGTTCTTGGTTTCCAGGACATCAACTCTGCAGGAGATCGGGTCAACTTGCTTGCTGACGTAACCCTTGGTGACACAACCGGACACGGACAACGTGAAGGCGACAGCAGAAGCGGTAAGTAAGAAGAGTTTCAAGAGGAACCTCCTTAATATAAAATTAGCACATGCCAATTTTAGCCAGCATACTGGCATTTGCAACGTGATGGTAGAGGTGAAACGAAGGCTGGCAGAAGAAGATGTGGTGGAGAGAGATGCAACCGTGTAATGGGATGACAGAATCAGGTCTAGGACGCGAAAAAGCCCCGTCTGGAATCAGACGGGGCTTTTTAAATTAAATTCCCTGCGGCGACCTACTCTCCCACACCGTTACCAGTGCAGTACCATCGGCCCTGAGAGGCTTAACTTCCGTGTTCGGGATGGGAACGGGTGTGACCCTCTCGGCATAGCCACAGAGAAACTCGTAGCTTGGGCTGTCGCCCGCGCAATATGTTTCTCACAATCGCATTTCGTGTCTGTAGGATTTTTTGGCAGTGTATGATCGGGGGGTGGAGGTCCACCCCCCTCTCTAA
>NZ_JAINZO010000004.1 GCF_020179605.1 Geomonas agri | reverse complement strand
CTAAGCGGGAAGCCTCCTTCAAGATTAGGTATCCCTGGGAGCAATCCCCTAAAGGCCCGTTGTAGACCACAACGTTGATAGGCCGGGTGTGTAAGCGCAGTAATGCGTTCAGCTTACCGGTACTAATCGGCCGTGAGGCTTGACCATAAAAAATTCTTAGAGAGGGGGGTGGACCTCCACCCCCCGATCATACACTGCCAAAAAATCCTACAGACACGAAATGCGATTGTGAGAAACATATTGCGCGGGCGTTATGCCCAAGCTACGAGTTTCTCTGTGGCTATGCCGAGAGGGTCACACCCGTTCCCATCCCGAACACGGAAGTTAAGCCTCTCAGGGCCGATGGTACTGCACTGGTAACGGTGTGGGAGAGTAGGTCGCCGCAGGGAATTTAATTGAAAAAGCCCCGTCTGATTCCAGACGGGGCTTTTTCGCGTCCAGCGTTTGAACTTCTGGCTTACTTGTCATGCGGTACCTCGATTCCCGCTGTGGCAGCGCCCTCACCCCCGCCCCTCTCCCGGGGGGAGAGGGGGGATGCTCCAGCTGCTTCTATTCTCCTTTAGTCTTTGCCGAAGGCTACTTTGAAGACATCTTTGTATTCCTTGGCATAGTGCACTTCCAGTCCTTCCTTCAGATAGTCCGGTAGTTCCAGGAAATCCTTCCGGTTGGCCTCGGGGAAGATCAGGACCCTCAGGCCGGCCCGTCGTGCGGCGATGGTCTTTTCCTTTACGCCACCAATCGGGAGTACTCGCCCGGTGAGGGTCAACTCGCCGGTCATGCCTAATTTCTTACGTACCGACTTTCCTTGTATCATCGAGACCAATGCCGTTGCCATGGTTACCCCTGCAGAAGGACCATCCTTCGGGGTGGCACCGGCGGGAACGTGCAGGTGCACGAAGTGGGTGTCGAAGTAATCATCCGGCGCACCGTACGTCTTCAAGTGTGCCATCACGAAGGAATAGGCGATCTCCGAGCTCTCGATCATCACGTTGCCCAGCTGCCCCGTCTGCCTGAAGCCCTTACCTTTACTGGCCATGGCCGTGGCCTCGATGGGAAGCGTGGCGCCTCCCATGCTGGTCCACGCCAGGCCGGTCACGACGCCCGGTACTCCTTCGAAAATCTCTTCTGTCGTGAACACTGGCTGACCCAGGTACTCAGCTAGATCTTTCTTGGTGACCACGATGGGCTCGGTTCTGCCGCTGGCGAACTCCATGGCCGCTTTCCGCATCAGCTTCTTGATCCTGTTCTCCAGGGTGCGCACGCCGGCTTCACGGGCCCAGCCGTCGATCAGTGCCGCAAGTGCTTCCTTTTTGATTGTGACCTGGCCGTGCTTCAGCCCGTGGTTCTTCAGTGCTTTCGGGATCAGGTAGCGTTTGGCAATCTCCATCTTCTCTTCAAGCACGTATCCCGACAGCCGGATGATTTCCATCCGGTCCAGCAGTGGTGCGGGGATGGTGTCCAACTGGTTGGCCGTTGCGATGAAGAGAACGTTGGAGAGATCGAAGGGGACATCAAGGTAGTGGTCCCGGAAGGTCCCATTCTGCTCCGGATCGAGCACCTCCAAAAGTGCGGATGCCGGATCCCCCTGGAAGGACGCGCCGATCTTGTCGATCTCGTCCAGCATCAGCACCGGGTTTGAGGTTCCCGCGCTCTTCATTGCCTGGACGAACTTGCCGGGCATGGCGCCTATGTAGGTGCGGCGGTGTCCCTTGATCTCCGCCTCGTCGCGCATGCCGCCTAGGGAGAAGCGGAAGAAGGAGCGCCCCAGGGCATCGGCGATGCTTTTGCCGATGGACGTCTTGCCCACTCCCGGCGGTCCGACCAGGCAGAGGATGGAACCGGAGATGTCGCCCTTCATCTTGCCCACGGCAACAAATTCCGTGATCCTGTCTTTCACGTCATTCAACCCGTGGTGATCCCGGTCCAGGATCTTCCTCGCCCTGTCGACATTGAACGAGTCCTTGCTGTATTTGCCCCAAGGCAGGATGGTAAGCCAGTCAAGGTAGTTGCGTGTTACGTGGTACTCGGCCGAGGCTGGCTCCAGCAGTTTGAATTTCTCCAGTTCGTCGCTGACCGCTCGCTGCGCCTCGTCGTTCAGTTTGAGATGTTTCAGGCGCTCCTCGAACTTCTCGGCCTCGGCGGCTTTGCCTTCCTTTTCAAGTCCCAGTTCCTTCTTGATGGCTTTCAACTGCTCGCGCAGGAAGAATTCACGCTGCTGCTGGCTGATCTTCTCCTCGATCTGCTTGGTGATCTTGGTTTGCAGCCGCGATACCTCCAGCTCCTTCTTGAGCAGGGTGAGTACGAGATCGATCCTCTTGCGTACGTCGAAGAGTTCCAGCACCCGCTGTAGGTCTTGCCCGTCTGCGGAGGTGAGGCTGGCGGCGAAGTCTGCAAGCTTGCCCGGATCATCGATGCTCGACCGCCCTAGGAACATTTTGATTTCCTCGGAGTACAGCGGATTGATCTGGACCAGCTCCTTGAGGGTGCTGACAACGGCCATGGAATATGCCTTCAACTCCGGGTTGACGGAAAGCTCGGTTCCGTACTGGTAGTTGACGGTCGCGAAGAGGGCCCCGTCATTCTCGTGCAGTTCCACCATGGTGAAACGTTCCAGCGTGTTGAGCAGGAACTGTGCGTTCTGCTCGTCGAGGTGCATCATCTTGACGATCTTTCCTGCGACACCGACTTGGTGTAGGTTGTCTGCCCCGTCTGGCTTGTCCGGGTCCTTTACCAGCACCAGGCCTATTGCCTGGCCCGGTGTCTCCATTGCCCGCTTGATCGCCTGTACCTGGTGCGGGTCGTTCAGCACCATCGGGATCAGCATGTTGGGGAACGCGGGGCGTGGCCGCAGCGGTATGATGGGAAGTCCCAGTGGCAAGACTTCCGAAGCCAGCACCAGGCCGCCTTCCTGCTGCTGCTTCCCATTCACTTCGGCTTCGACTATTTCAACGTCCTGTTGGCTCATGATGAGACTCCTGGTGTGGTTTTAATAAAACCTAAGCACGGATGTCCGGGCTGTCAACCTCCGGGCCCAAACTGAGCTTGCCATTATCACCTCGTACCCTGCAGCAAAGGTTTTGCTTCCTCAGGTTGATAATCCTTCTGGATGAGGTACACACATACAGGTGCGAATTGTGGCATCGTGCCCATCGCTTCACAGGTAACTTAAAAGGAGTCAGTCATGAAAATACTGTTAGTGGTCACCTCCCATGACAAACTGGGGGATACCGGGGAGAAGACAGGCTTCTGGTTGGAAGAACTGGCGGCCCCCTATTACGTGTTCCGTGATGCCGGAGCCAAGATCACCATAGCGTCGCCCAGAGGAGGGATGCCGCCGGTCGACCCGAAAAGCAACCTGCCCGACAACGAGACTGAAGCGACCCGTCGTTTCAAGGCAGACCCGGCGGCACAGGATGATCTGGCCCATTCGCTACGGTTGCGCGAGGTTTCGGTCAATGATTACGACGCCATCTTCTTCCCGGGGGGGCATGGTCCCCTTTGGGATCTCGCCGTCGAGTCTGATGCCATTGCGCTGATCGAAGCGTTTGCCCGCGCGGACAAGCCGATAGCGGCAGTCTGCCACGCCCCGGCTGTGCTGGGCGACGTGAAGGGTACTGACGGCGATTTCCTGGTGAGGGGCAAGCGGGTCACCGGGTTCACTAATGATGAGGAGGAGGCTGTGGGGCTGACCGACGTGGTTCCCTTCCTGCTCGAGGATAGGCTGAAGGAGCGGGGTGCACAGTTCCAGCGCGGTCCGGTATGGGGACCGTTCGTCGAGGTCGATGGCAAGCTGGTAACGGGACAGAATCCGGCATCCTCGGCGCCAGCCGCGGAGGCCCTGCTCAAAGTGCTGAAGGCACGATAAGCAAGGGCAGAGTGCTCGACCAGGTTCTACGGAGAGGGAAAGGAGGCGTTATGGACGCTCTGCGCAAGATCAAGAAGGTCTGGAAAAGCAAGCCCACCATCGAGGGGGCTGGTGTGCACCTGAAGCGGGCCTTCGGCAACCACGAGGTGCCCCTGTTCGATCCGTTCCTGCTCATGGACGACTTTCATTCCAACTATCCGCCTCACTATCTGAAAGGGTTCCCCTGGCATCCGCACCGCGGCATCGAGACCATAACCTACGTGCTGCACGGTAGGGTCGAGCACGGTGACAGCATGGGCAACAAGGGAGTGATCGGTCCGGGTGACCTGCAGTGGATGACCGCCGGCAGCGGCATCATTCACCAGGAAATGCCCTTGGGGGACGACGAGGGACTCATGTGGGGCTTCCAGCTCTGGGCCAACCTCCCCGCCTCGCACAAGATGATGCCGCCCCGCTACCGGGGCATCGTCGCCGACGAGATCCCGGAGGTGACCATGAACGGGATCAAGGTGAAGGTGATCGCCGGCACGGCTGGAGGGGGCCAGGGGCCGGTGCGGGACGTGGTAGCCGATCCGGAGTATCTCGATGTTACCATGCCGGAGGGAGCGACCTTCACCCACGCCATCAAGCGGGGCTACACCGTCCTCGCCTACGTGATCGACGGCGAAGGGTACTTCGACCATGAACGTAATGCCTATGAACACGAGGTGGTGGGGACGAACTACTTCGACTTGGAGCGCCGCTGCGAGTGCGGTGCCGAGAACCTGATCCTGTTCGAAGACGGTGACGTGGTCTCGGTGACCACCCAGGGGAAACCGGTCCGTTTCCTGCTCATCTCGGGCAAGCCGATCGGCGAGCCGGTTGCGTGGTACGGGCCCATCGTGATGAATACCCAGGAGGAACTGCAGGTGGCGTTTGAGGAGTACCAGAAGGGGACGTTCGTGAAGTAGCGGCGGTTGGAAGCTCTAGTGGGAAAGGAAAGCGGGGCGCCTTGGCAGGCGCCCCGCTTTTTTCGTGCTATGTCCGGTGCATCAGTTGTTGCCGCTCCCCTCTGCTTTGAGCTTCTCGTTGGGGGAGAGTTCGATCTGCACGCGGCGGTTCAAGGCCCGGTTCGCGTCCGAGTCATTGGGGACCGCGGGGCGGGTGGACCCGTAGCCGACTGCCGCCATCTTGGAGCCCGGGACTCCCTGCGATACGAGGAAGTCGCGCACCCGGCCGGCGCGCCGCTCGCTCAAGGGCTGGTTGACGGCGTCGGAGCCGGTGGAGTCGGTGTGACCCTCGATGACGATGGTGGTCTGGGAATCTCTAAGGGTGGGGACAGCCTTGCTCAGGGCGTCCTTCGCCTCAGGCTTCAGGGTGTCTTTGCCGACATCGAAGAGAATGCCGGAAGGAAGAGCCACGTAGACCTTGTCCCCGTCACGGATGACTTCAGCCTGCGGCATTTCCTTCTTGAGGGCGGCCGCCTGGCGGTCCATGTAGTTGCCCACCGCACCGCCCACCACTGCACCGGTCAGGCCGCCGATGGCCGCGTTGCGCCCGCGGTGCGATTTGCCGCCGATGAGTGCGCCGGCGCCTGCACCCAGTACCGCGCCGCCCAATGCGCCCAAGCCGGTCCTCTTGAATTCGTAGCTTCCATCAGGATTGGTGGCGCAGCCGGTTGCTAACAAGGCAACGGTTGTCATGCCAACGATAATTCTTGCGATCAAGCGTGCTGTCATTGCTCCATCTCCTTAATGAATGAAATAGTCACAGAACACATCAAAGATACCACCTCACCTCTCCAAGATCAATGCCTGGGGCGACTTCATCCAGTTCCGGTAGTCCTCCGTGAGATGAAACTGTGCAGGATTGCGAAAGTTTCTGCAGGTTTTTCTTCTTGCGGATTATGGCCGCATTGCTCAAGTACCTGGAGATTCGCCCCTGCAATAGCATCCCGCAGCCTCGTCCCCTGTGACAGCGGCACGATCTGGTCGTGACTTCCCCAGAGTAGGAGGACCGGCAGGCGCAGGTCCTGGTAACGTTCGGCGATCTGTTCCTGGTCCAGTGGTACCAAGCTGCGGCAGGTCGCCACCAACGCCCGCTTAGCCGCCTTGTCACGGTAGCAGGGGGCGTACCTGGCGATATGTTCCCGGTCGACCAGTTTGGGGTCGTAGTAGGCCATCTTGAGCCCGGTCTTGATCCAGATGTCCGGGGCGTAGAGGGCAACGAACAATGCCGCCGCCAGCCGGTTCTCGAAAATCTCAGCCATGAGCGGGAGTCGCTGGATGTACCCAGGGCCGGCCATGATCACCATCGCAGTTAGCAGGTCCTCTGCCTTGCGGAGCATGGCTTCCACAGCGGTGAGCAGGGCCACTGCCCCACCTAGTGAATGCCCCACCAGGGTTACCTGCTTCAGTTCCTGATGCTCCAGAAAGTCCAGTAGGCGGGCGCTGTGACCGCGGATCGAATAATCGGTTTCCTTGGGCTTCGAAGAGGCTCCGGAGCCAAGTAGGTCAAGGAGGTAGAGGGTGTAGTGGTCGGCAGGGAACAGAGGGACGAGGTCGCTCCAGGTCTCGGACCGGGCCGCGAGGCCGTGTACGAGAATGACCTTGGCCGGTCCGTTTCCGTAACGGCGGTACGCCAGTATCTCCCGCTCGGAAAGACGGCACAGATGCAGAGGAAGGTCGGCCAGATTCATGTCGCCTATTTTAGCAGAAAGCGGAAGGAATCGTGACAACCGGCAGCGAAATTTGCGAAGTCTGATATTGTTGTATTTTGCTAATATTGTTTAGCCCGCTTCTGGACCTGTGGGATGGCAGATGCAGGATCACAGGATCAGCGGATAGCTCGGGCTGGCGCGGCAGGAACCTGCGTCCAATGCGCTAAATATATAAAAAAAGCCCGATGATGTAGGTCATCGAGCTTTTTCTGAGAAAATAACTGACGTTCAGTGGAACCTGCTCAATCCGTGGGGATGGTGTTTTGTTGCTGGAAGATTTTAGGACTCCATCCTTATCAGATCTTTTTATGCCATAACGGACGAGATCTATGAGCCTTTCGGCTTGGCCTACCGGACGTCAGTTACCAACCCCAGATGTCGCTTCATGCATCTGGAGTTGTTTTTGAGTTAGTTGTCAGAGATGTTGGTTGTTGCGTCCCTCCATAAGAACCATTGTACTCCCGGTACTTATGGCATTCAATGGTTTTTTCAACCTGCTAGGCGACCATAGAGTACAGTACCGGAGTATGAACCACGTGTCGTCCCGAATCCTCATGATAAGCACGAATCGGGAGACCGCCCCGCAACCGGCGGTTCCCATCGGGGCAGCCTGGGTGGCCGAAGCGCTGCGGCTGGCGGGCTTCCACGTCAAGTTACTCGATCTCTGTTTCCTGCCGGACCCGCTGACTGCCGTCGCCGATGCCCTGGCGGGCTTCGCCCCGGACGGCATCGGCCTTTCCGTCAGGAATCTTGACAACTGTAACCTGCTCGCACCCAAGTCGTACCTGCCGGAACTACGGGACGTGGTGCGCCTGATCAAGGCGCGGTCCAACGCCCGGATCCTGATCGGAGGAGCCGGGGTCAGCATCCTGCCACACCAGGTCCTGGAATATTTGGATCTTGATTATGCCGTGGTGGGGGAGGGTGAGGTGGCTGCCGTGCAGTTTTTCAGCGCGCCGGATGCCGACGCAGCCGGCCAGGTGGCGGGGGTGGTGTCCAGGACGGGAGCGCAGCGGCGACAAGATGATGCCGCTGCGGTAGCCGGCGAGGCGTACGTGATGCCACGGTTGCACGGTTGGGTCGATGCTGGGAAGTACCTGGCGCAGGAACCGGTGCTCCCCGTGCAGGGCAAGCGGGGCTGCGCCCAGCGCTGCCTTTACTGCACCTACCGCATGATAGAAGGATCGAGTTGGCGGGTGCGGGACCCGGTCGAGGTGGTGGATGAAATCATGGAGTCCATGCGTCGCACCACAGCGCGGGAGTTCGAGTTCGTGGACAGCATCTTCAACGAGCCGGAGGGTTACCTGGAGTTGCTGCTGGAAGAGGTACTGAGGCGTGGTATGAAGGCACGCTTCTGCGCCTCCTCTCTATCCCCGAAACGATTGACAGCGGGGCAGCTGCGCCTCATGGAGCGCGCCGGGATGACCTCCCTCGTGATCACCCCTGAAAGTGCAGCAGGAGCCACGTTGGCGGCGTTGCAGAAGGGCTTTGACGAGGACGAGGTGAACCGCGCCGCGGAGCTGTTGGGCCGTTCCCAACTACGGGCGCTCTGGTGTTTCCTCATCGGTGCGCCCCAGGAGGACGAAGAGACGCTGGGGCGGACGGTGGCCTTTCTGAACCGCCACGTCGGCAGCAAGGACGCGGCCTTCATCACCACGGGAATACGTATTTATCCGGGAACGGGGCTGCATCGGCTCGCGCTGCGGGAGGGGACGCTGCAGGCGGACGACGACCTGCTGATGCCGTCTTTCTATTTCTCCCCAAAGCTCACCCCGGAACGGGCCCGGGTCCTCCTGGACCAAGGTGTACGTCATGGCCGCTGTATCCACCTCACCGATACCCAGGCCCCGGTACTGGGCACCCTGCGTCGTATCGGCACCGCTGTCGGCCTGCCGACCCCTTTCTGGCGCTACGCCGGATATGCCAAAAGGGTGCTCAAGTGGCGGGGGGAGGGTGGTACGGTACGGCGGTAATTGTACGTGGAGGTTTTTGAGCGCTATGTCCTTCATCCCCCGCAAAAGAACGGCCCTCGAGTTTCTCGATCTTCCTCCCGAGGTGTGCACCCAGGAGGAACTGGCCGGGAGCCTCGCCGACCTGAGGATGGTCAACCGCTACCTGGGTGACACCCGGGCGCTGTTCAAGCACCTCTCCAGGAAGATAGACGGGCGGCGGCAGATTTCCGTGCTCGACGTCGCGACCGGTTCGGCTGATCTCCCTGTTGCCCTGGTGGAGTGGGGCAGAAAGAACGGGATCGACATGCAGGTGACGGGCCTCGACCTCAACAGCCGGGTCCTTGAAATCGCACGCGAATATGCTTCCGGATATCCCGAGATCAAGTTGCTGGTGGCGGACGCCCTGCAACTCCCTTTTCGAGACCACAGCTTCGATATCGTGCTCTGCAGCAAGACGCTGCATCACCTGAAGGAGCCGGAAGCGGTAACGGTCATGAGGGAGATGCTCCGGGTGGCACGGCGCGGCTTCATCGTCATGGACCTGCGCAGGAGCTGGATCGCCTACAGCCTCATCTACCTGCTCACCAGGATCTTCACCAGCAATCGGATGACCCGCTACGACGGCCCACTTTCTGTCCTTAAGGCCTTTACCGACGACGAGCTTAGGGAATGGGCGGTGAAGGCTGGAGCGGCCTCGGTCGAGGTGCACCGCGAGCCTTTCTGGCTGCTGGTCGTTTCAGGGAAGAGCTTATGAAGTTTTCCGTTGCCACCAATTTTGAAGCCGACCTCCTGCCGGCGCTGGATGGGTTTCCGGTTGCAGAGTTGTTTGGCAAGCTCCCTGCCGACAGCGTCGGGGGCGGCCGAGCGTCGTTCATGCTGGCGCCCCTGACCAAGGCGCGGTTCCGGGCGCACGTACAGGACGCGGCGCGCCGCGGCATTGCTTTCAATTACTTGTTGAACCCCGCCTGCATGGACAACCGGGAGTTCATCCGCAGAGGCCAGGCAGAGCTGGAGTGTCTGCTCTGCTTCGTGGAGGAGTGCGGCGTCACGTCAGTCACGGTTTCCCTTCCCTTTTTGCTCCCCATCATCAAGAAGCGGTATCCGCGCCTCAAGGTGCGCGTCGGCGTCTACGCCCGGGTCGACTGCGTAGCGAAGGCGAAGTTCTGGGAAGATCTCGGGGCGGATTGCATCACCTTGGAATCGATCGCGGTCAACCGCGACTTTGCCGTGCTGCGCTCGATCCGAGAGGCGGTCGGGCTGGAGCTGCAGCTGATCGCCAATTCCAATTGCCTCATCTTCTGCCCGCTGTCAGGGCAGCACATGGTGAACCTCTCCCATGCCTCTCAGCAGGGGCACGCGACCGGCGGCTTCATGATCGACTACTGCGCGCTCAAATGCTCCGCCCTCAAACTCGCCGACCCGTCGCACTATCTGCGCTCCGAGTTCATCAGGCCGGAGGATCTCAAGGCATATACCGACCTCGGCTTCAGCTCCTTCAAGATCCTGGAGCGCGGTGCGCCGACTGCGGTGCTGGCGGCCCGCGTGCGGGCCTATGCGGAGGGATATTTCGAGGGGAACCTGTTGGATCTGATCCAGCCCTATGGCTACAAGAAATCTTCGACGAAGGGGGGCGGTCTGTTGGACGTCAGGCGGTTCGCCAAGTTCTTCTTCAGGCCGATGGCGGTGAGGCAGACGGGCCTATTCCGCCTGAAGCGGCTGGCAGAGAAACGCGGCCTGGTGGCGGAGCTTGACTGGGACCCGGTCTACATCGACAACAGGCTTTTGGACGGCTTCCTGGACGGCATCAGGGAGATCGACTGCCGGACCAGCGATTGCTCCCGGTGCGGCTACTGTGAAAACTGGACCAGGCGCGCCGTGCGGGTCGATGAAGGGTACCGGCGGGAGATGCTGCAGCTGTACCAGAACGCTTTCGATGATATGTACTCCGGCACACTGTGGGGCATGGCAGGGAGGAGGGGAGAATGACCAATGCAAGAGCCTACGTCGCGTCGATAGTGTCAGCCGTACCCCATTTCAGTGTAAGCCAGAGATCTGCGGCCGACCTGGTCCGGGAGCACTTCAAGGAAACTCTCACTCCGAGGAGCATGGGGCTGATCCGGGCCACCTTCGAGCACCCGAGCATCGCGAAGCGGCATTTCGCCGTGGACCATCCTGGCCGCATCTTCGAGGAAAGCCAAGACGAGAGGGTGGAGCGCTTCACCCGTGAGTCGGTGAACTTGGCAGCCCAGGCGGTGACCGGGGCACTGGAAAAGGTGGGACTCTCCGTTCAGGAGGTGAACGGGCTGGTGGTCAACACCTGCACCGGATACATCTGTCCCGGGATCTCGACCTACCTGGCGCAACGCCTGGGGCTCTCCCCCCGGGCCCGGCTGTACGACCTGGTCGGCAGCGGCTGCGGCGGCGCCATTCCAAACCTCCAGGTGGCGGAGTCGATACTGAGGATGACAGGTGGGGTTGTGGTGAGTGTCGCGGTGGAAATCTGCAGCGCCGCGTTCCAAATGGGCAACGACCTGAGCCTGATCTTGTCCAACGCCCTTTTTGGTGATGGAGCCGCCGCAGCGGTGCTGTGGGAAAAGCCGACCGGCTTCGAACTGCACAGCTCGACCGGGCGTTATGTACCGGAGCAGCGGGAGGCGATACGGTTCGTGCACAAAGGTGGGCAGTTGCACAACCAGTTGTCGACCGACCTTCCCAAGCTGGTCGGCAAGGCCGCGGCCGACGTGGTGGACGATCTGCTCGCCTTGTCGGCGCTCAGCAAAAAGGACATCGGAGGGTGGGCACTGCACACCGGTGGGGAGAAGGTGATCAACGCGGTGCGGGATCAGGTGGGGATACCGGAAGAGCTGCTCCGAGCGACGCGGCGGGTCCTGTACCAATACGGCAACATGTCCTCTCCCACGGTCTGGTTCGTGCTGGACGAGATGCTGCAGGAGGGCGTCGGCGCCGGTCAGTGGTGCGTCCTCCTCGCTTACGGCGCCGGCCTCTCGGCGCATGCTTGCCTGTTAAGGAAGGCTTAAATCTGGGGCCCCGTTCAGAACCTGTGTCGCGAGCGGAATTGGTCGCCGGTGAAAAAGCCACGGACCAAGTCCAGGTTGTTCAGGAGTACTTTCAGTCCGCCTTTTTCGCGCTTCCTGACGAAGTAGTTGCCGACGAACATGGCTGGGCTCAGAAAAGCCTTCAGGTTCTCCCAATTCATGATCCGGTTTAATTGCCCCACGGTCAGCCGTTTCGTCCTCACGTTGCACATGAAGCCGGTGTACCTGCTCAGCCGGTCGGGGTTGGTCACCAGGCCCGCCTGCAAAAGTTCCTCCCTGATTCTGGTACCGGGATACGGGGTCACGCACTGCACGTAGGGGAGGTCGATTCCCAGCCGGCGTGAGGCGCGGAAAACCTCCCGGATCTCCTCGGGGCCGTCGTCAGGGTTGCCGATGATGAATCCCCCCATCACGCCGATGCCGTGCTGCCGCAGCAAGCCCACCGCTCGTTCCGTTTTAGCCCTGATGTCCCCCTTCCTAAAGAGGGCCAGGTTTTGCGGGAGCACCGATTCGATGCCCAGGAACACCAGGGCGAAGTTCGCCTTCGCGAGCGCCGGTATCAGCTCGGGATCGGCGACGATGCCAGCCACCGAGGCCTGCACCAGGTACTCCATGCTGTTCAGTCCGTGCTCCACGATTGCCTGCGCGAGCATAGTGAAGCGGCGGCTGTCCAGGGTGATGTTGTCGTCCACCAACAGCACGGTCCGGGTTCCCCTTTTTTGCAGGACCTTAAGGTCCTTGATGACCCGATCGATCTGATGGCAGCGGAAGCTGGCTCCGTACATCCCGGTGATCGAGCAGAACGTGCAGGTCATGGTGCAGCCACGCGATGTCTCGACACAATCGAGCTTGCGGTCGAAATAGGTGAAGCCGTCGAGGACGCGGGCTTCGCGGGCCGGCAGGGGGAGTTGGGACAGATCCGCCAAACCAGCGGTGGGATTGTGGACGAACGTGCCATGACGGGGCCACGACAGGCCGGGGACATCGAAGAAGGAGCGTTGTCCATCCAGCGCCTCCAGTAGCGCCGGGAAGGCGTGCTCCCCCTCGCCGCGCACCAGGAAGTCAAAAGGGGACGCATCCTGGCAGAGCTCCCGGTAGGCGAGCGTGGCGTGGTACCCCCCCAGCACCAGCTTGACGTGGGGGAGGCTGGCACGGCAGATAGACATCACCTTGAGGGCGCTTTCGTACTGGAAGCTCATGCTGCTGATGCCGACCACGTCTGGGCGGAACTCGCACAGGAAGCGCTGCAGCCACGCCTTGATGTCGCGATGCACCAGCACCAGGTCCACCACCTTCACCTCGTGCAGCTTGAGATGGGCCGCGATCGAACAGAGCCCCAGGTTGGGGACCTTGATGATGCGGTGGAAGTTGTTGGCGGCGTCCGGCATGGCCAAAAGGAGTATCTTCATTGGTTTCCTTGGGGGCTGTGATTGGACCTAAGGATTATAGAGGCGGGCACTGGATAAGCAAATTGACGCAGAGGGTGGCGGGGAGGGGCAATGAAGATAAAATGTTTGCCATTAACCGGATGCTGCGGCGCAGATGGCGCCGCAGCTGGAGGTGGACCATGGGTGAAAGGGATGGCAAGGAAGATGGAGCGCCGGTTGTGGTCATCGTGGAGCGGCGCAAGCAGAAGGAGAGAGAACTAAGTTCGGCTGAGGTTATGAAGATATTGAGAAAGAGGGCGGCCCGGGCGCGAAAGATTCCGCCTGTGGAATAAAGAAGCAAAATCGGTAACGGCAACAGGGAAAGGCCCCCGAATCGGTGACATACCAACAGCACCGGCGGGGGGCTTTCTCTTTCCATGGTAGGCAATACTGGTGAGCCAGTTGCCTAAGTTAGATAATAATGAAATAATAATTACTATCCTACAGTTCCGGAGAGTAAGGTCATGGAGACCAAGCCTGTCGTACCCCAGAAGATTCAGCAAGAAGAGGACGTCTTCAACCTCATAGACGAGCAACAGCCTCCCGTTCAGAGCGTGCTGGATATTCCGGAAATCCACGGGATGCGGGATCTTGAGTCAGCCGACCATCCCTCAGAGAACAATCCCCATTTCATTGACGGTACTGTGACGGTGATTTCGGCCCCGGTCGGCGCCGCTGGCCGGCAAGAGCCCACGGGGGTGCAGCAGGTGGCGAAGCCGGGAAAAGGGGGGAAGGCTGGCAAAGCAAAGGGCGCCAAACCATCCAAGATGGGGAAAACTCCCAAGGCTGATGACAAGGCAACCCGGGACGCGAAGGGGACCAAAGCCGCCAAAGCGACCAAATCTACCAAGGCTGCCGAGTCAAAGACGACCAAGACTAAGGCTGCCAAGCCCAAGGCTGCCAAGGCGGTAAAGCCGGGCGCGAATCAGCCGCCCAAGCCCAAAGATGCCAACGGGATCGAGCCCCCGGAGTTTGATCTGGGCGAGAGCCGCTGGTTCTTGAACCGCGAGCTGACGTGGCTCGAGTTCAACCGCCGCGTGCTGCACGAGGCGATGGACGAGCGCACCCCATTGTTGGAGCGGCTCAAGTTCATAGCCATTGTCAGTTCCAACCTCGATGAATTCGCCATGAAGAGGATCGGCGGCTTAAAGCAGCAGATCGGCGCGGGGCTGCACGAACTGACCCTGGACGGCCGGACGCCGCGCCAGCAGGTCGTCGAATGCAATGCCTCGGTCCGGGAGATCGAGGCCACCAAGCGGGAGGCCTTCCGCCAAGTGCGGGAACTGCTGGAAGGGAAGGGGATCGTCATCGAGAGCTATGACACCCTGTCCCCCAAAGAGAAGAAGCAGTTACGCGAGCACTACTACAGCAACATCTACCCGCTGCTGACGCCGCAATCGATCGACCCTGCCCACCCCTTCCCGTTCATCTCCAATCTCTCGCTCAACCTCCTGGTGACGCTGCGCTACCCGAAATCGCGCGAGCACACCCTGGCGCGGGTCAAGGTGCCCATCGGCCTGGGGACGCCGCGCTTCATCCGGGTCGGCAAAGGTGACCACTTCATCCCGATCGAGCAGGTGATGATGAACAACCTGGACATGCTGTTCCCCGGCATGCTCATCGTCTCCTGCGAGATCTTCCGCGTCACCAGGAACGCCAACACCGAGAAGGACGAGGAAGAAGCGGACGACCTGATGTCCATGATCGAGTCGGAGTTGAAGGAGCGCAAGTTCGCCCCCATCGTCCGGCTCGAGGTGGGAGCGGGGATGGAGCCGCTGCATCGTGGGCGCCTGGCGGCAGAACTGGAACTGGACGAAGAAAACGACGTCCTCGAGGTTACCGGCATGCTGGCCCTGCGCGACCTCTTCGAGATCTCGAAGCTCGATTACCCGCGCCTGCACGAACCGCCGCACCACCCGATCGACCACCCGCAGCTTACCGCCGAGCGGAACATTTTCCACACCATCCGCGACCTCGGTTCCGTGCTGTTGCAGCACCCTTACGTCTCCTTTTCCACCTCGGTGGAGCGATTCCTGCGCGAGGCGGCCAACGATCCCAAGGTGCGCGCCATCAAGATGACCCTGTACCGCACCTCCATCCAGGGGCGTATCATCGACGCGCTGGTGCAGGCGGCGCAAAACGGCAAGCAGGTGGCGGTGGTCGTGGAGCTGAAGGCACGCTTCGACGAGGCTACCAACATCCACCTGGCCGAGGTGATGGAAGAGGCGGGCATCCACGTCACCTACGGCGTAGTCGGCCTCAAGACCCACTGCAAGGTGATCCTGGTGGTGCGCCAGGACTTCCAGGGGCTCAGGCGCTACGTCCACATCGGCACGGGGAACTACCACACCGAAACGGCACGCATCTACAGCGACGTCGGCATCATCACCTGCGACGATGCCATCGCCCAGGATGTCACCGAGCTCTTCAACTACCTGACCACCGGCTTCACGGCGAAACGGAACTACCGCGCCGTTATGCCCGCGCCCAAGCTCTTGAAGAAGGCCCTGCTGACGCGCATCGAGCGCGAGGTGGAGCTGCACCGGCAAAACGGGGGCGGGCTGATACGGTTCAAGATGAACGCGCTGGAGGATGGCGACATCGTCAAGGCGCTGTACCGGGCGTCGATGGCGGGGGTGAAGATCGACCTGTATGTGCGCGACACCTGCCGGTTGCGTCCAGGTGTTCCGGGGCTGTCGGACAACATCCGGGTCACCAGCATCGTCGGGCGCTTCCTGGAACATGCCCGGATCTACTACTTCAGAAACGGTGGTGCCGAGGAATATTTCATCTCATCGGCCGATGCCATGAAACGGAACCTGGAGGCCCGCGTGGAGGTGCTCTGCCCGGTCACCGCGCCCGAACTGACCGCGGAGTTGCGGACCGTGCTGGATTGCCACGATGCCGACCGCCGTTCCGCGTGGGACATGCAGCCCGACGGCAGTTACGTGCAGCGCCAGCCGCGGGAAGGCGACAGTGGCGAAGGGACGCAGCAAATGTTGATCGCCCAGGCACAGCAGCGGCTGAAGGACGCGCTCAAACAGAAGAAAAAACCGATGCAGAAATAGCAGGAGATAGATGGACAAGTTGTCAGATGACAGGGAAAAGCAAAAGGGATAGCATATTCGATGTGCCGTTTTCAGAGACGGCGCTTAAGAGAAAACAACAGGGGGAACCCGATGGACGCCAACGATAAATGCATCTGCGCAGGGGATCACGAACACCACATCTGCTTTTTGCACAGCAAAGGATTGGTGCAGGAAGTGGAAAAGCTCACCGACAACCCCACCGTGACCTGCGCGATCTGCCTGGTCAATGCCAATTCACCCGATAACGTCTGCTCGCCGACCACGCTGGGCGGCGGCTTCAAATACTCGGACATGCAGGACAGCAAGAAGATCATCTGCGAGAGTGTGACAATGGTTTCAGATGAGGACAAGAAAGAAGAGTAAGAATCCTCCCCCTTCTTCCCCCCTCCCAGCCTCCCCCCTCCGGGGGGAGGAGTCCGAGCGAGAGAGCTAAAACAAAAGGCGGCCCCGGTAGTTACCGGGGCCGCCTTTGTTGTTCATGCTGCAGTTGGTTCGACTAGCCGAGGATCTGCTTCAGGTCGCCTTCGGCGGTACCGATCGGGCCGATGTTGAAGTTCTCGACCAGGAAGTTCAGCACGTTCGGGGTGATGAAGGCCGGCAGGCTCGGTCCCAGCTTGATGTTCTTCACGCCCAGGTGGAGCAGGGTGAGCAGGATCGCCACTGCCTTCTGCTCGTACCAGGAGAGGATGAAGGAGAGCGGCAGGTCGTTGACGCCGCAGTTGAAGGCGCCGGCAAGGGCCACGGCGATCTGGATCGCGGAGTAGGCGTCGTTGCACTGGCCGATGTCCAGCAGGCGCGGGATGCCGCCGATGTCGCCGAAGTCGAGCTTGTTGAAGCGGTACTTGCCGCAGGCCAGGGTCAGGATGACGCAGTCGCTCGGTACGTTCTCGGCGAAATCGGTGTAGTAGTTACGGCCGGTTTTGGCGCCGTCGCAGCCGCCGATCAGGAAAAAGTGACGGATCTGGCCAGCTTTGACCGCGTCGATGACCTTGTCGGCTACGCCGAGCACTGCGTTGTGCCCGAAGCCGGTGAGGATCTCTTTGCCCGGAGCTTCTTCAAAGCCGGGGAGGGAGAGCGCCTTCTCGATGACCGGGGAGAAGTCCCAGCCGTTGATGTTCTTGACGTCCGGCCACTGGACCAGGCCCCAGGTGAAGAGACGGTCTTTGTAGCTCTCGGCCGGGCGCTGGATGCAGTTGGTGTTGAAGATGATGGCGCCGGGGAAGTCAACGAATTCCTTGGCCTGATCCTGCCATGCACCGCCGAAGTTGCCGGCCAAGTGGACGTACTTCTTGAGGCCCGGGTAGCCGTGGGCGGGGAGCATCTCACCGTGGGTGTAGATGTTGATCCCTTTGCCTTCGGTCTGCTTCAGGAGCTCTTCAAGCATGCGCAGGTCGTGGCCGGAAACGAGGATCGCCTTGCCCGCCTTGGTGCCGAGCTGTACCGGGGTCGGGACCGGGTGGCCGAAGCTGTCGGTGTTGGCCTTGTCGAGGAGTTCCATGGTGACCAGGTTGATCCTGCCGCACTCCATGGAGAGCCCGACGTAGTCCATGAGGCCCAGTTTCAGGTCGAGGGTGGCGGCGAGAGCCTTGTGGGTGAAGGCGTAGATCTCGTCGTTCTCGAGGCCGATCACCAGGGCGTGGTGGGCGTAGGCTGCGTAGCCTTTCATGCCGTAGATGAGGATTTCCTTGACGGAGTGGACGTCGGCGTCGATCTCTTCGCTCTTGACGCCGTGCTTGGCGCCCAGTGCAACGAGCTCGGAGGTGGTGCCGGCGTGGAACGGTTGTGCAGCCTCGGGTACGGTGCCAGTGTACGCTGCGCCGTTGGCTTTCTCGTAGAGCGCCTGTGCCTGGTTGCGCAGGGTGGCTGCTTCACGTACCAGCTTGGCGATTTCTTCGGCGTCGAAGTCGACGTTGGTCACGGTGGTGAAGAGGCCGTCCAGCATGAAGCGGTCGATGGCTGCATCCTTGGCGCCTTTCTCGCGGGCGAGGTTGGCCCAGAAGGCGATCCCTTTCAGGTTGTAGATGAGCAGGTCCTGCAGAGCCGCTACTTCCGGCTTCTTGCCGCAGACACCGACTTTGGAGCAACCGCCGTTGGCGGCTTGTTCACACTGGTAGCAAAACATGTTGTCCATTACTTCCTCCTTAGCGTTGTTTTGAGTTGTGGTTCCCATACCGAAAAGGTTTTTCAAAAAGCTCTTCATCCATTCTCCTGGTTTCGTTTTGATCTATTGAAGCGGTCGCTGTGGCAGCTATCGGCTCCTGTGTGCCGCTTCGATGATGTGACTGTAACGGCTAATGTCGACTGCGACCTTGACCTAAGTCATAAAAACCGGGTTTGTGGGTTTGGGGATCTTTTTTGTCTTGTGGGCGATGATGGGAGTTAGGGAAAGCAGGGGAATGATAGGAGCAGAGGGGATGGGGGGAGGCAGAGCGTCGTACGGTGGGGGACCATGCGACGCCGCGCCCTAGTGAACTATGCTGCCTACCATGGCTTTGTAGATGTCGGGGCGCAGCACGAACTGCAGCCTCGAAGAGGTGGCTGTGCCAAAGGCTATGGCCTGCTCGCCGCCGATGTAGTTGTTGAGATGGTAGATGGGACGCAGGTTGAACCCGAGCCGCCCCAAGTCGGCCTCGAAGACTCGACCGTACTTCGACGCCAACTCGGAGACCTTGTCCCAGGTGCCTAACATTTCCAGGGGGATGGCTACCCCGTCCGCTACTCGAATAAGTTCCTGCATGCCGTGTTCCTCCTGACTTCTGAGGCTTTTATCGGCAGGCACGACAGGAACTTGAGTACTTAGCTGCGCAGGACGTCGAGGGTGGCAACGGCGCTGCGGGCGGGGCAGTCGCCTTCGGCACAACTGGTGAGGAATTTCAGCAGTACCAGCCCGGTTCCCAGGAGCCCCATGATCAGGAGCACCACGCCCTGCCAGTCGAAGGAGGTCCAGAACACACCGCCGACGGTGCCGGAAACGCTGGAACCGAGATAGTAGAAGAAGAGATAGAGTGACGCGGCTTGCGCCCGGGCGGTTTTGGCGCGGCTGCCGACCCAACTGGAGGCGATGGTGTGGGCGCCGAAGAAACCGCAGGTGAAAATGGCGATGCCGGTGACGATAGTGCCCAGGTCACGGCTCACGGTGAAGAGCGCCCCGACGACCATGGTGCTTATGGTGAGAAAAAGCATCCGGCCCCGTCCGAAACGCTCCACCTGCACCCCGATCATGGAGGAACTGAAGGAGCCCAGCATGTAGACCAGGAAAATGAGGCTCACCAGCGAGGCGGGGAGGTGGTACGGCGCACCCAGAAGCCTGAAGGTGATGTAGTTGTACAGGGTCACGAAGCTCCCCATGATAAGGAAGGAGATACCGTACAGGCAGATCAGCCCGGGATCTTGCAATTGCCGGTACAAGGAGCTGAACAGGTAGCGCGCCGCGAAGGGGCGCTTCTTGAAGTTCTCGGAGGGGGGGAGGCTCCTGGCGAAATAGAGGCTCAACACGAAGCAGGCCACGCCGATTACGGCCAAGGCCGTGCGCCAGGAGGTGGCCTCGGCCATGGTGGCGGTAAAGATCCTGCCGGTCATGCCGCCGATGGCGTTGCCGCTGATGTAGAGGCCGATGGCGGAGGTGAGCGAGGCGGGGGCGATCTCCTCGCTGAGATAGGCGAGTGCGACGGCGGGAAGCCCGGCCAGCGCGATCCCCTGCAGGAACCTCACGGCGACCAGTTGCTCCAGGCTCTGGGTGTGGGAGGTGAGGTACGCCAGGACGGAGGTGGTCACCAGGGAGGCGACCATCACGGTCTTGCGCCCCAGCGTCTCGGAGATGGTGCCGGCGAACAGCATGGAGATGGCGAGGGCGCAGGAGGTGACCGAAAGCGGCAGGCTGGCGAACATGGCGCTGACGCCGAACTCACGGGTGAACACCGGCAACAGCGGCTGCACGTCGTACAACGTGATGAAGGTGACAAAGCCCGCGAAGAAAAAGGCCCAGTTGATCTGCCGGTATCTTTTGGTGCCGCTCTTGATGGATCCCATTGGTGATTCTCCCCTGCTGTTGCCTGCCCGTTTCGAAGCAACTATAGCCTTTGCTCAATCATAAGAAAAATATATAATGCTTATCGCTTCGATAGTAATTGATTATCGTCAGGGGGCGACATGGACATCAGGCAGTTGCGGTATTTCCTCGAGGTGGCACGGCTCAGCAACTTCACCAAGGCGGCGGAGTCGCTGCGCATTGCACAGCCTGCCGTCAGCATGGCGGTGAAGAAACTGGAGGAGGAACTGGACGTGGTCCTTTTCAACCGCCAGGACAAGAAGGTGTCACTGACCGCGGAGGGGGAGATCTTCCAGGGGCACGCCCGGCGCATCCTGGACGACCTGCGCGGCGCCGAGCTGGAGATGGCCGAGCTGAAGGGGCTCACCAGGGGCGAGGTGCGGATCGGCATCACCCCGATGATCAGCGCCTACTTCTTTCCCGATATCTTCCGGGACTTCAAAAGGAGCTACCCCCAGCTGAGCATCTCCGTGCTCGGGGAGGGCTCGGGGCGGATCCAGAAGATGATTGGGGAAGGGGAACTGGACATGGGGGTGGTGGCGGGCGGCGGGAGCGCGGCCTTCCCCCCAACGCTGGAGGTGCGCCGTTTCCTGCGCGAGGAGATCGTTGTCTGCGTGCCGCCGGACCATCCCTTTGCCAGCCGCCAGGCGGTGACGCTTACGGAGTTCATCGGGGAGCCACTGGTCTTCTACAAGGAGGGGTACTACATCCGGGAGTTCTTCCTGGAGGCGCTCAAGGGGACCGGCAGCACACCGAAGATTATCTTCGAGACCAACCTCTTCTCCCTGGTCAAGTCGCTGGTGCGCAACGGCACCGGCATCTCTATCTTTCTCAAGATGGTGGTGGCCGAGGATACCGACTTGGCCGCCGTTTCCTTCGATCCGCCGCTGCACCTCGACCTGCTCATTGCCTGGAAGAAGGACACCTATCTTTCCCTCGCCAACCGCGCCTTTGTCGATTTCCTGCTGGAGCACGCCCCGGGCGAGCGGGACAGGGAGCCAGGCTAGCCTGCCGTCAGAGCGGGGCAAGCAATTCCATCAGCTTGCCGGCGATCTTCTGGGGAGGGAGGACGTAGTCCACTGCACCGGTCTGGGCGGCAGCCTTTGGCATGCCGTAGATGGTGGAGGACTGCTGGTCCTGGGCGATGGTGATGCCGCCGAGGTCGTGGATGTGCTTGATCCCGTCGGCCCCGTCGCGCCCCATGCCGGTCAGCACGATTCCGATCAGCTTCCCCTTGAGCGGCTTGCTCAGCGAGAGCATGGTGACGTCCGCAGCCGGTTGCACGTAGTTGATGCGCGGCCCCTCGCACAGGACCACCCGGTTGTTGCCGGTCAGCTGGAGGTGCAGTCCCCCCGGCGCCATGTAGACGTGGCCGCTTTTCAGGTACTCGCCGTCTTCGGCCAGCTTGACCGGCATCGACGCTGCGGCGTTCAGCCCCTGGGCGATGCGGTAGTCCATCTCGGGCGTGATGTGCAGCACGATGAGGAAGGCGGCATCCAGTGGCGGGAGTTCCCTGAAGAGCGCCTTGAGCGTCAGCGGCCCCCCCGTGGAGACGGCTATGACCACGACATTCTTAGTCATGGCCGGTCGGGGCGTTGAGCAGGGTGAGGTAGTACTCGATGGAATCAAGCAGCTCGTCCGGGCCGAAGGGCTTGGTCATGTAGTCCGAAACGTATTCCTGGAGCCCGTCCATCTTGGCATCGGGCTCGCCCATGCCGGTCAGCATGACAATGATGTTGCCCGGATACAGTCCCCGGTCCACCATCTCCCTGATCGTGTCCCAGCCGTCCATTTCGGGCATCATGATGTCCATCAGGATGACGCCCCGGAATCCCGCCTCCAGTTGCTCGATGCACTCGTGCCCGCTGGCCGCACTGGCCAGTTCCAGCTGCGCCGATTCGCAGATGATGTCCACCGATGCCCTGACGTACTCGTTGTCGTCTACGATCATTACCCGTCTATTCATGGCTGTGGTTCCTTATGTTCCGGCGCCGGCGCGCCTTGTTGTGATTCGAGCAGTCGGGCCATGGTGCGGTGGTCCAGCGGCGGGGGCTCCCCCTGGGGCGGCTTCACATGGTACAGCATCTCGTTGATCCTGGCCATGAATTGCTCCAGCGTGAACGGCTTGGCCAGGAAGATTGCTTCCTGGCGCAGTTCCGCGTCCTGCGGAATGATCGCGTTGCTGTACCCCGAGATGTAGAGCACCGGAAGCGCGGGATGGCGTTCCTGCAACTTCTCGTACAGCTCCGGGCCGGTCATCTCCGGCATGACCACGTCGGTCGCCAGCAGGTCGATCCCCTGCTGGTCCGCTTCCGACAGTTCCAGTGCCCGGGACGGAGTCTCCGCGACCAGGACGCGGTACCCGAAGGATGCAAGCAGGTCGGCGGCGACCTCGCGGATCATCTGGTTGTCCTCCACCAGCAGAATGGTTCTCTCGGTGCTGTCGTGCTCAGGGGGGGCGACGCCGCCGGCTGCACGCATCAGGGGCTCCGCGGCGCTCGCGCTGGCGGGGAGATAGATGGAGAATCTGGTTCCCTGCCCCGGGCGGCTCTTGACGTCGATGCAGCCGCCGTGGTGCTTGATGACGCCGTAGACCGTGGCCAGGCCGAGACCGGTGCCCCGACCGGTTTCCTTGGTGGTGAAGAAGGGCTCGTACATGTGCCTGAGCGTGTCCTCGCTCATGCCGCAGCCGTCGTCGCTGAAGGCGAGCAGGATGTAGTGGCCGGGCTTGGCGACCGGGTGCTGCCGGTGAAACTCTTCGTCCAGGATCAGGTGCCCGGTCTCGATGCAGATGGATCCGCTCCCCTCGATGGCATCCTGGGCGTTTAAGATGAGGTTCAAAAGCACCTGCTCCAGTTGGCCGCGGTCCGCCTGAACCTTGGCTGCACCCGGGGAAAGCAGGAGGTCGATCTCGATGTTGTCCCGGACCGTGGCGCGCATGATCTCCCTGAAGGAGGTGATTACTTCGTTCAGGTCCAGGAGGTTCATGTGCAGCACCTGCTTGCGCCCGAAGGAGAGGAGCTTCTGGGTGAGGTCGCTCGCCTTGTGGGCCGCGGCGCTCATCGACTGGATCATGCGCGTCTGCGGGCTCCCCTCGGGCGAGACCCGGAGCAGCATGTCGGCGTAGACGATGATCGGCGTCAGCAGGTTGTTGAAATCGTGGGCGACGCCGGCCGCCAGCTGGCCCACCGCCTCGATCTTCTGGGTTTGGCGCAGCTGCTCTTCCAGGACGTGGCGCCCCTCGTCGGCCCGTACCCGGCTGATGGCGATGCCGGCGAGATGGGCGGCCGACTCTAGGAGGTGAAGATCCTCGTTGCCGGGCGTGCGCGGTTCCCGGTGGTACACCGCCAGGGTCCCCAGCAGGGTCCCGTTACTGGCGAAGACCGGCTCGGACCAGCAGGACCTGAGGCCGGCATCCCGCGCCGGCTGGAAGTTGTGCCAGTAGGGATGGGGTTCCAGGTCCTCGACCACCACGCGCTGCCGCAAGAAGGCCGCGGTGCCGCACGATCCCTTCCCCTTGCCGATCCTGATCCCGTCCACGGCCTGGTTGTACTCCGCGGGCAGGGACGGCGCGCAGCCGTGGCGCAGCCTGGTGCCCGACTCGTCGACGAGGAGGATGGAGCAGAGCGACCCGGGCAGGCAGTCCTCGACAAACTGCACCACGTCCTGGAGCAGTTGCTCCAGCTCTGCGTCGGTGGCGATCCGCTCCAGCGCCTTCAACCGGCTGCGCTCCCGCTGCTCGGCGAGCGCCAGTTCCGACTGCTGTCCCTGCACGATGCGCTGGGTGGCCTCGAGGTGGTCCAAGTGGGAGAACAGGATGCGGGTCAGGATCACGATCAGCACGCAGAGTACGAGGATCAGCACCGGCTGCTGCAGCCCTGAACCTACCGAGGCTCCGCTCCCACCTAGGGTGACGATGCCGATCACCGCCACCATCGTGATGGCGATGGCGATGCCGATGCGTGTTTTCAGTTCCGCAATGGAAAGGTGTCTCATGTCTGGTCGCTCTCCGGGTTATTTTCTTGAGACAGCTCGTCTTCGTCGATGGCCGGCGGCTGGTGCCCCACCTGTTTCAGGGTGAAGAACATGGTCGTACCGCGCCCGGCTCCGGGGCTCGTCGCCCAGAGCCTCCCCTCGTGGTTGGCCACGATCCTGCGGCAGATGGCCAGCCCCAGCCCCTGGGTGTTCAGGTCGTGGCGGGCGGGGTCGGCCTTGTAGAACTCATCAAAGACCTGGCTCAGTTGTTCGTGGTCGAGCCCGACGCCGTCGTCCTGCACCGATACCTCGACCTCCTCGTCCTTCAGTTCGGCGCTGATGATCACCTTGCCGTTGTTGGCGGCATAGCGCGCGGCGTTGCTGAGCAGGTTCTTGAACAAGAGTGTGAGCTGTTCCGCCGATCCCAGTACCTGGAGGTCTGCGGCAATCGCGTTGCAGCAGATCACCCCGCGCTGCGCCAAGGCCGGCGCCAACTCACTGAGGGCACCCTCGACCGCGGCACAAAGGCTGACCGGGATCAAACGGGGACGACTGGACGAGATCCGTACCAGGTCGAGCGCCTTGCCGGCCAGCCCCTGGATCTGGTTTACGCACTGCTGGCAGATCTCCAGCATCCTTTCTAGGCCCGGATCGCTCACCTTGGCGCGGATCATGGGGATAAGCGCGAACAGCGGGGTAAGCGGCGTGTTCAGGTCGTGGTTCAACTGGATCATCAGTGACTCGATCATGCGTGAGTGGTGCTTCTGTGCCTCTATGTGGCGGCTTTCCTGCTCGACCGCCTTGCGCTCGGTGATGTCCAGGATCACTCCGACCAGCCCCTGGGCCACGCCGTTGTCGTCGCGGACCGCCGCCTTGTGGAAGATAGCGTCGTGCACGCTGCCGTCGGCGTAGGTCACCTGGGATTCGTAGATCTGGATTCCGGGTGCGTCTATGATCGCCTGATCCATCTCGTGGTACTTCCGGGCCAGCTCAGGCTCCCACAGATCGAACACCGAACGTCCCAGCAGTTGTTCGCTGCTGAGCCCCACGTAGCTTTGGAATGCCTTGTTGCACATGTTGTAGCGCCCCTGCGCGTCCTTGGAGAAGATGGGGCTTGGGATGGTGTCCATGAGCTGCTGCTGGAAATTCAGCTGTCTCTTGATGTCGTTCTCGGCGCGCTTGCGGTTCAGGCCCAGGATGATGACGCAGAGCAGGAAAACCGCGGCCAGCGCCCCGTTGATGGCACCGATCTTCACGTTGATGCGGTCGTAACGCGCCAGGTACTCGCTCTGCTTTACTCCCACGAAGAGTGCGCCGATCACCTTGCCGGAGAGGTCGCGCACCGGGTCGTAGGCGGTGAAGTAGGGAGCGCCCAGGATGTTCGCTTCGCCGCGGTACCGGATCCCCTCCTTGAAGATGGCGTCGTAGGCCGGGCCGGTAAGCTTGGTCCCGATGGCCCTGGTGCCGTCCTCCTTGAGTACGTTGGTGGCCACCCGGGTGTCGCCCATGAAGATGGTGGCCCTGCTGCCGGTGGTGCAAAAGATCTTGTCGGTCAGTTCGTTGGCGCCGTTCAGGGTGTAGTAGTCGCCCAGGATCATCCTGCCGTTCTCGATGTGGAAGTTGCGCCCGCGACGGTTCATCAGTTCCCAGAAGGCCATCATGCTGTTTTCCTGCTGCCGGTTGGCCTGGCGCACCGCCTCCTCGTGGATCTGGTCCAGCATGAGGTGGTTCCCCACCATCATCACCACCGCCACTATCACCGCGGTTATGACGAGGGGGATGGATATCTTTTCGCGTGCTGCGTTAAGGAACTTCACGTTCTTCTCCCGGCGCTGGGCTTTGGGGGGCGCCTCACACCCTGAAACTGCGCTTGCCGTGGGAGGCGAGCCATCCCATCAGGCGTCCCGCCATGTCGGAGAGCGGGACCACCTCGTCGACTCCCCCGCGGGCAATCGCTTCGCGCGGCATGCCGAATACGACGCAGCTCTCCTCGTCTTGGGCGAAGGTCCTCGCGCCGGCGTTGTGCATCTCCAGCATCCCGGCGGCACCGTCGTCCCCCATCCCGGTCATGATGATGCCCAGGCTGTTGTCCGCAGCGCAGTTGGCGGTGGAGCGGAACAGCACGTCCACCGAGGGGCGGTGGCGCGAGACCGGCGGTCCGTCGCCCAAGGCGATGGTGTAGTTGGCACCGCTGCGGGCGAGCATCATGTGCCGGTTGCCCGGCGCGATGTAGGCGTGCCCGGGCAGCACCCGCTCCCCGTGCTCCGCTTCCTTGACCGCCATGGCGCACAGGCCGTCCAGCCGCGCCGCGAAGGTCCGGGTGAAGGTCTCGGGCATGTGCTGGGTGACCAGTATGGCCGGGCAGTCGGCGGGGAGCGCGCTCAAAAAGACCTTGAGCGCCTCGGTGCCGCCGGTAGAGGAGCCGACCGCCACCACCTTTTCCGTGGTGGAGAAGTGCTGGTGCCGGTTGGGGAGCACCGCATCCGCGGAGAGCTTCGCCTCCACCTGCAGGGGAGGGATGTGGGGCCCCCTCCTGCGGAAAGCGCTGTGGGCGCAACGGATTTTCTCGGCAAGCTCCTGGGAGTACTCCAAAAGCCCGTTGCGGATGTCAATCTTGGGCTTGGTGACGAAGTCGAAGGCGCCCAGTTCCAGCGCCTTCAGCGTCACGGCAGAACTCTTCTCCGTCAGCGAGGAAACCATCACCACCGGCATCGGGCGCAGCCTCATCAGCTTTTCCAGGAAGGCGAGCCCGTCCATCTTGGGCATCTCCACGTCCAGGGTGAGTACGTCCGGGTTCAGCTCCTTGATGCGTTGCCGGGCCGCCAGCGGGTCCGGTGCGGTTCCCACCACCTGGAGGTCCGGGGCCTTGTTAATGATCTCGGTCAGCAGCGACCGGATCAGGGCGGAGTCGTCTATTATCAACACCTTTATGGGCATTCAATGTCTTCCTGCGTGCAGGACGCGTATCCTTTTCACCAGGACGCGGCCGGTTTTGGGGAAGAACATCACCTTCCTGGGGCAGCACTCCCCCAGGTCCGAGGCGATGATCGGTATCCCGTGTTTCTTCAAATAGTCGACGGCGAAGGCCACATTGTTGCCGCCGATGTCGGTACTGCTCCGCATGACCCGGCCGGCGCCGAAGAGCTTCGCGGCCAGGCGCTTGCGGTTGGCCCCCAACAGATCGAGCTGTTCCAGCAGCCGGCGCATGGCGCATGCCCCATAGCGGGCGCAGCTTTGTGAGTTGCTGTCGCAGGCTCCGGAGCAGGGGGTGGAGTTGCCACCTTGCTGCAGCTCCGGCAGCATGAAGTGGTTCATGCCGCCGATGCCCAGTTCCAGGTCGTAGAGACATACCGAGACGCAGGAGCCGAGCACGGTGGTGATGGCCACGGCTTCGTTGGTGGCGAAGAACTCCCCTGCCACGATCTTGACTGCGACCATCTTGAACTCCGGGTCGAAGTAGCTGAGCTTCGCATGGCCGGGATGCCCCGAGCTTTTCATTCCCGTTTTACTCTTGTGCGGCACCGTCAGCTCCTCAAGGCGTAGGTCGTGTTGCCACAGACCCGGAACAGCTCCTGGGCGTGGTGCAGGCTTTCGGAATGACCGACGAACAAAAGCCCGTCCGGGTGCAGTACCCGGGAAATCCGTTCCAGGACGGCGAGCTGTGTCGGCCTGTCAAAATAGATCATCACGTTGCGGCAGAAGACGAAGTCGAATTTGCCCCGCATGGGCCACTGCTCGTCCAAGAGGTTCAGCCTCTTGAAGGTCACCACCCGGCGCAGTTCCTCCTTCACCCTGATGAACCCCTCGTTGTTCCCCTCCCCCCTGAGCAGGAAGCGCTTGCGGTACGGCTCCGGGATCTTGGGCAATTGGTCCACCGGGTACACTCCTTCGCTTCCCCTGCCGAGCACGTTGGTGTCGATGTCGGTGGCCAGGATACTGAGGTTCGCCCCCGCCGGCAGCGCGTCGAGCGCGGTCATCGCGATGGAGTAGGGCTCCTCGCCGCTAGAGGAAGCGCAGCTCCAAATGGTGACCTGCTTGCGGTCCCGGCACTGGCGCAGGCGCTCGGCAAGAAACCGGAAGTGGTGCGGTTCCCGGAAAAAGGAGGTCATGTTGGTGGTCAGGGCGTTGATGAACGCCTCCACCTCCTGGAGATTGCCGCTTTCCACGAGGTCGAGATACTCTCCGAAGCTGGCCACCCCCGTCGCCCGCAGCCGGCGCGCCAACCGGCTGTAGACCATATCCATCTTGCCCGGCGCCAGGGAGATCCCCGCGTTGCGGTAGATGAAGCCGCGCACGCGGGCGAAGTCGTCAGCGGTGAAGGGATACTGGAAGTTGTTCCACCCCGGTTCCGCGGCGCCTCCCCCTCCCGTCAAGGGGCGCGCCGGTTCCGTGCGCGCTCCGGTTCTCAGAACTCCTTCCAATCATCGTCCGGCTCGGCGGCCTCGGGGGACCGGGAGAGACGTTCCTGTGCTTTTGCAGCTGCCGCCACCGCTACGGGTTTGGTCTTCCTCTCGGAGACCTTGGGGCGTGCCGCCGCGTGGGTCAGCTTGCGCTTCTCCGCTGGGGCCGGCGGGGCGCTCTTGTGGCCCTGCTCCAAGGTGAAGCGCGCCACCACCGCCACCAGCTGCTGGGCCTGGTCTTCGAGCGATTCGGCGGCGGCCGCCGCCTCTTCGACCAGCGCTGCGTTTTGCTGGGTGACGTCGTCCATCTGGGTGATGGCGGTGTTGACCTGCTCGATGCCGCTGGACTGCTCCAGCGATGCGGCGGAAATCTCCGCCATGATGTCGGTCACCCTCTTGATGCTGGTGACGATGTCCTGGGTGGTGCGTCCGGCTTCCTCGACCAGGCGGCTGCCGTCCTGCACCTTGGCCACCGAGTCCTCGATGAGGGTCTTGATCTCCTTGGCCGCCGCGGCGCTACGCTGGGCGAGGCTTCTCACCTCGGCCGCGACGACCGCGAAGCCTCTGCCCTGCTCGCCGGCGCGCGCCGCCTCGACCGCGGCATTCAAAGCCAGGATGTTGGTCTGGAAGGCGATACCGTCGATGACGCCGATTATGTCCGAGATCTTCTTGGAGCTGTCGGTGATGCTCTCCATGGTGTGCACCACCCGGGTGATCACCTCGCCACCCTTGACTGCCACGCCGCTGGCGTTGATGGCGAGCTGGTTGGCCGCCTGGGCGTTGTCCGCGTTCTGCTTCACCGTCGAGGTGAGCTCCTCCATGCTGGAGGCGGTCTCCTCCAGGGCGCTCGCCTGCTCCTCGGTGCGCTGGGAGAGGTCGGCGTTGCCCGCTGCGATCTCCTCGGTTGCCGTGGCGATCGATTCGGCGCCGTTTCTCACGTCGCCCACGATGTGTGCCAGCCCCTCGTTCATATCCTTGAGCGAGGCGAGCAGCTCGCCGGTCTCATCCTCGCTGTCTACCGTGATGTGGGCGGTGAGATCGCCCGAGGCGATACGCCGGGAGGCCGCGATGGCCTGGTCGAGCGCCTCCTTGATCTTGCGCGCCACGAACCAGGCGCACAGGAAGATCACCACGGCGAGCAGCGCGGTGCCACCTATGATCTGCCACTTCATCTTGTCCATCTCCACCTTGACGGTATCGACGTAGATGCCGCTCCCCACGATCCAGCCCCACTCCTTCATCTGCTTCACGTAGGAGATCTTCGGTACCGGGACGGTGGAGCCGGGCTTGGCCCACATGTAGTCGACGACCCCTTCCCCTTTCTCCTTGCAGACGTTGACGAACTCCACGTAGAGCCGCTTACCGTTGGGATCCTTGTTGTCGTACTGGGTTTTGCCAACCAGTTCCGGCTTGATCGGGTGCATGAGCACCTTGGTGTCCATGTCGTTGACCCAGAAATACTCGTTACCGTGGTATCTCATCTCGGAGATCTGCTTGAGCGCATCGGTTTGCGCCTGCTGCAGGGTTTTCTTCCCCTCCTTCACCGCGTTCTGGTTCGAGATCAGGACATCGTAGGCCACGTCGACCACCGCCTTGGTGGCCTGGATCTTTTCGTCCATGAGCTTGTTCTGCATGAAGGGGAGCACGTAGAGCATCACGCCCAGCACCATCATGATGATGGTTGCTACCGAGATGCTGAGGATCTTGGTCAGAATCTTCCAGTCTTTGAATCGCGCAGTTTTCATAGGTTCACCGCCTCTTTCTGAGTATTCTCCACGGTACTGTCAACGATCTGCAGCTCGTCGCTACCGATCAGCTTTTCGATATCCACCAGGATCAGCATCTCGTCGTTCAAGGTTCCCAACCCCGTGATGTACCGGGTGTCCAGTGATGCCCCGAGTTCCGGAGCGGGCTTGATGCTCTGCGCGGGGAGCGCGACCACGTCGGAAACGCCGTCCACCACGATCCCCACCACCTTGTTCAGCACGTTGATGATGATCACCACGGTGAACTCGTGGTAGGTGACCTCGCCCACGTTGAACTTGATGCGCAGGTCGACGATGGGGACGATCACCCCGCGCAGGTTGATAACCCCCTTGATAAAGGCCGGGGTGTTGGCGATGCGCGTGACACAGTCGTACCCCCGGATCTCCTGCACCTTGAGGATGTCGATGCCGTAGCTTTCGCCCCCCAGGGTGAAGGTGAGGTATTCCGCCCCCCCCTCCGCTGTCAGTTGTTCTGCCGCACTGCCGTGTGCCGTCTGCATGATGTCTCTTCTCCTTTCGACTGCTATAGCCTCTTGTGCATCGCGAACAGCTCGGGTAGATCGAGGATCAGCGCCACCCGCCCGTCGCCCAGGATGGTGGCCCCGGCGCTCCCTTCCACCCGTCGGTAGTTGGTTTCGATGCTCTTCACCACCACCTGCTGCTCATCCAAAAGGGCGTCCACCAGGATTGCCCCCCGCTCTCCGTCCGCCTCCACCAGCACCAGGATCCCCCGCTGCGGCTCGGTCACCTCCGCCTCCAGGTTGAAGATCTGGTGCAGCTTGAGGATGGGGAGGTATTCCCCGCGCACCTGGACCACCTCGCGGCCGTTGACGCTCTTCAACTGCTCCGGCTTGGGCTGCAGCGATTCTATGACCACGTTGAGGGGGATGATGAACTTCTCCTCCCCGATGGCGACCGAGAGCCCCTCCAGAATGGCGAGGGTGAGCGGCAGGCTGATGGTGAAACGCGCCCCTTTGCCCGCTTCCGAGGCGATCTGGACCCGGCCGCCGATACCCTGGACGTTCTTGAGCACCACGTCCATGCCGACGCCGCGGCCGGAGAGGTCGGTCACCTCGCTCGCGGTGGAGAAGCCGGGGGCGAAGATAAGCTGCCAGACCTCCTCGTCGCTCATGGTCTCGGAGCAGGGGATGCCGCACTCGATCGCCTTGGCGAGGATCCTGTCCCGGTTCAGCCCGGCGCCGTCGTCGATCACGTCAATGACGATCCTGCCGCCGACCTGGGACGCAGAAAGCTGTAGGGTCCCCATCGGGCTCTTGCCACAGGCGGCCCGCTTCTCCGGCGTTTCCAGCCCGTGGTCCAGCGCGTTGCGCACCAGGTGTCCCAGTGGGTCGGCGATCTTTTCGATAAGCCCGCGGTCAAGCTCGGTGCTGTCGCCGGCGGTCTTCAGCTCGACCTGCTTGCCCAGCTTGGCGGCGATCTCGCGTACCAGGCGGGGGAAACGGTTGAAGACGATGCTGATGGGCACCAGACGGATCGACATCACGCTCCCTTGCAGGTCGCGAGTGTTGCGCTCCAGCTGAATGAGCCCCCTCTGCAGCGTCTCGTGCAGGATCGGGTCGAGCCCCACCGCGATCTGGCTCAGCATGGCCTGGGTGATCAGGAGTTCGCCGATCTGGTTCACCAGCTGGTCCACCTTGGTGACGTTGACCCGGATCGACGATTCCGCCTCGCCGCCGCGCCTGCCGTAGGCGCCGGGAGCGGCTTCGTTGTTGTCGTAGGCGCGCCTGCCGGCGGCAGGGATGACGTCCTGTACGGGCAGCGGCTCGCCGGCCGGGACGCGGCGGTCCACGGGCTCGTCCTCCTCGATCTGGAGTTGTTCCTCGTCCGCCACGAACATGAAGACGTCGAGGATCTGCTCGCGGCTGGCCCGGGTGAGCAGGGTGAAGTCCCAGCGGGTGAGGCAGCGCTCGGGGTCGACTTCGGCCAGTTCGGGGAGTTCCATGAGTTCGGCATGGCAGTGCAACTCACCCGGCTCGGTGAGTTCGGCGAGTTCGGAGACGATGCTCTCCATCCGGATGCCGCGGGCGAAGATCTCGGGGTCGGGGGTGAAGGAGAGCCGGCAGCGGCGCGGCAGCAGTTCTTCCTCATGCGGCAAGGGGATACCATCTCCCTGGGCCGGGGCGAGTTCGGTGGCGGGGGCGTCGGCTGCGATGGCCTGCTGCAGCTTGGCGCGCACGGTGTCGATGGCCTCCTGGTCCACCGGCTTCCCCTCGCGATGCCAGGCGAGCTGCATGGCGATGGCGTCGCCGGCCTCGAGGAAGAGGTCTATCATCCCCGGTACGAAGGGGGTCTCCTGGTTCCTGAGCCGGTCCAGCAGGGACTCCATGACGTGGGTCACCACGGTCATGTCGTTGAAGCCGAAGATCCCGGCCCCCCCCTTGATGGAGTGGGCCGCCCGGAAGATCGCGTTCATCTGCTCCGAGTCTGGTTCCCGGTCGCCCAGCGAGATCAGGATCTGCTCCATCTCGGCCAGGTTTTCAGCGCATTCCTCGAAGAAGACTTGGTTGAAGCGGTTCAGGTCGACGGTATCGTTTTCCCCTCTGGGAGTCGTCATGCCAGTTCCTTTGTTCTGCGTTCGTCGCCCGGGTCACGGCCCGGGTTGCAGCGCCAGCAGGTCGCCGAACCCGAGGGTATTGATGCGGTCCCTCACGGCTGCCGGTGCTGCGGCGAGCACTGGGGTTGTGCCCCGCCGTTTCAGGTTCTCCAGGAAAAGCGCGAGCAATTGGCAGCCGCAGGCATCAATGTCATCGACCCGAGAGAGGTCGATAGTTGACTGGCCCGCCTGCTCCGGCACCCCGTCGAGGCGCTCCACGAGGAACTGGTGCAGTTCCCCCGCGCGCTCTACCGTGAAGGGGCCTTCAATGATAATGTTTGCTTTATTAGCAAAAACTTTTTTGGCCAATTTCTGTTGCCCTTTCAGGGAGTTTATTTTTGCGGCAAACCTCTCGTTGGAAATTTACAACCGATGTTCTACACGTATTGCCTGTATCGGCAATGGGGGCGCTTACTTTAGCTGTTTTGTTGCTGGCAGGGCATTTTCCGCGCTGTGATCATGAGCCGAAATGAGGGGAATTGAAGGGGGTGCGGTGCTGCTCTCCGGAGGCGGACGGAGGCGGATGGGGAAGGCTTAACGAGTGACGGGCTTTTTCTGGAAAACCTTGGCGACTTGGTCCCGGTAGACCAGCTGCCATTCCCCCCGTTGCTCCAGGAACCTGGCAAAGCGGGAGTCGGCCTCGAAGATGATCCAGGTGATGCCGTAGCGTTGCAGCACCCGGTCCCATCCCGGCCGGAAATCGATGACCGCGTTGTATTCCCGCAGCCGTTCCGCGCCGTACATGTCCAGCCTCCCGTCGATGAAAACCCGGCAGTCGGGATAGCCGCGGTAGATCAGGTAGTCGCCGAACTCGTCGCTGTTGAACACCTTGCCGGCGATCCGGTGGCGCAACACGAACTCGCAGGCATCCACCGGCATCAGGCGCCGGTCGAACGAGTGGCGCACCAGGCCGCCGGTTGCGGCTGCCGTGACCACCGCGACTGCCACGGCTCCCCACAGTGGCGGGCGGGCGCACTGCTCCAGGGGGGCGAGGCGGACCGAGATGTCGCGCAGCACGCCGGCCCACCTGCCGCCGCCGTGCAGTAATGCGCCGAGCCGGAGAGCCAGCGCCGGCGCCGCGACTAGGCTAAACAGGGGTATGTAGCGCACCGAGGTGAGGGCCATGTAGCCAAAACCCAACACCAGTAGCAGCTCGGTCGGCTCGGCCTTTTTCGGGGAGAGGGCGAAGAGGGCGATCAGGAGCAGCAACAGCCAGTTGAATGGAGGCCAGCCGTGGATGGCGGGGGGGAAGAACTCCGCCACGTGGTCCATCAGGTAGCGGTCCGAGACCAGCTTGAGCGGGAACAGCAGGAGGCGCCACCCGTATGGGTTGATCATGGTCGCGGCGAGGCAGGCGGCAATGACGCCCGCCAGTTGCACTAGCTTGCCGCGGCCCGCGCGGCAGGCCTCGGTGCTGGTGCCGACCATCCCTGCGGCCGTGCCGGCCAGGTAGGCGCCCAGCAGCAGGAATCCGGCCACGAAGCCGCCATGGAGGTTGGCCCACACCAGCATCAGCGGCGGCAGCAGCCACAGCGAACGCCCCCCCTTTCTGCGCCAGTTCTCCAGTAGGTGGTGAAAGAGGACCAGGAACAGGAAGCTAAAGAGGTGCGGCCGTGCCAGCCAGTGCAGCATTGAGCAGGTCAAGGTGGCGATGGTGGCGACCACCGCCGGCAGGACGCCGGTATGGTAGCTGATCAGGCACTTGAACAGCAGCCAAAAGGTCAACACCAACAGCAGCGCGTACAGCGCGACCACGCCGCTCATCCCCGCAGCCTGGTGCGAAAGGGCCATGACCACCTCCGCGAGCCATTCGTGGGCGGTCCAGGCCAGCGGCGGGGTGTGCTGAGAGAACATGTCGAAGAGGGGAACGGTGCGGGTCCTCAGGATCTCCTCGCCGGCGCGGATGTGGTAGCCGGTGTCGCCGTCGAGCAGCAACAGGGAAGGGGTGGTGAAGAACAGCGCGCAGAGCAGCGTTGCCAGGAGCTGGTCGGCGATCGAGGGGACCAGGTATCGTATCAGGTGGCGCTTGTCGCTCATGCGGGCGTGGGTGTGACTGGCGTAGAAGACCGCAGGAGGGTGCCCCTCTTTGCGGCGACCGGCTCCGGGGGAAAGGGGGCGGGTGGATACCCTTGCCGGCACCCGAGGTGCCGGCAAGGGGAGGTGCGGCTACTTCTTGGCCAGTCGTGCATAGCTCAGGGCCAGTTGTACGGAGATTACCAGCAGGATGAACGTGTTGAAGTCGACTTTCATGGGATCACCTCCTTGGACGTTAGTTTCCTTCGTGGTGCTGCCCGGATCGGGGCTACTTGAATACTCTAGCGATCTGGACCACCGCAGGGCCCAGCACCACCACCAGCAGGGCGGGGAAGATGGCGAACACCAGCGGGAAGATGAGCTTCACCGTGGTCTTGGCGGCGGCCTCCTCGGCTGCCTGCCTCCTCTTGGTCCTCAGGTCGTCGGAGAAGGAACGCAGGGCCTGGCTCAGGCTGGTGCCGAAGCGCTCAGTCTGGGCCAGCATGGCGCTGAAGGATCTCATGTCATCGACCATGGTCCTCTCCGCCATGTCCTTGAGTGCATCCACCCGCGGCTTGCCGGCCCTGGTTTCCATGGTGACTTGGCGGATCTCCAGGGCCAGCGGGTTCTGATCCAACTGGGGGACCTCGGAGGCGCGCAGCAGGGCGGCATCCATGCTGAGCCCAGCCTCGACGCAGAGGGTCACTAGGTCCAGCACGTCGGGCAGGGTATGGAAGATAACCAGTTGGCGGTGCTTGACCTTGGTGGAGAGCCAGTAACTCGGCAGGAGGTAGCCGACGATGGCTAGGGCCAACATGACCGCGATGCTGACGACGTCGAAATAGGCATGCTTGGGCGCGACAGCGATGAGCAGGTAGGGGAGCGGCAGCGCGACGGCAAGGAGAAGCTTGCTCCCTAGGAAGACGTGCACGCTGTCGCGGTGGAACCCAGCCGCCACCAGCGCCTTCTTGTAGCGCGAATGTTCCTGTTTCGGGAGCTTCATCTGCTCGCCGATGCGGCGCAGCTTCGAGGCCCAGGTGCCGGATTCCACTTCCGGCATGAGGTGCACTGCCTTGTCGGTCGGGAAAAATTCCGCCAGGCGCTGCGCCACCGGGCTCCTTCTCGACAGCAGTACCCGGGAGAGGGCCACCGACAGCAACAGCACCGAGCAGAATACGGTGAAAGCGATCAGGTAGAGCATGACGCACCTCAGATCTGGATTCTGATGATCTTCCTGATGATGACCAGGCCGACCAGCTGTAGCAGCGCTGCGAGGGCGAGGATGTACAGCCCGAGAGGTTCCTTGAGCAGTTCCGTCTCGTACTCGGGGCTGAGCAGGGTGAAGGCGCCGAAGGCGACCAGCGGCAGCGCGCCCAGCACGTAGCCGGACAGCCTCCCTTGGGCCGTGTAGACCCTCACCTGGCGGCGGATCTTGAGCCTCTCCTTGATGGTGAGTGCGAGCTTGTCCAAAAGTTCGGAGAGGTTGCCGCCGATGTCCGAGTTGATGGTAATGACCGTGGTGAAGAACCTGAGATCCATGCTTTCGATCCTCTGGTTCATGTCCGCGAGGGCGTCCACCAGCCGAAGGCCGAGTTGTTGCTGCTCGTAGGCAATTTTGAACAGCGTCCCGGTCGGATCCGGCACCTCTTCTCCCACCAGCTGGATAGCCGTGGTCAAGGATTGGCCGGCCCTGAGGGAGCGGGCGATCATGCTCAGGGCATCCGGGAACAGTTCGGTGAACCTCGTGATCCTGCGCGCGGTCTTCACCCTGATGACACCCTCGGTCGCCATGATCGGCAGGGTGGCGGTGAGCAAGGCGGCGGTCAGGGAGCGAGTCTGCAGCGCGGTAACGGCGGCAAGCAGGACGGCCGTGGCAACGACGGCTCCGAACAGCAGCGCCGGGGGGATGTCCATGCCGGCCTGTGCCAGCCTCTTCTCCATCTGGCGCGTCTGCGGCAGGCGGGTCATCAACTCTCCCGCCTGGCGTGCTTTCCTGGTCAGCACCTCGCGCAGTTCGGGCTGGGTGTCGCGGCTTCCCCCGCGGGACATCTGCTGCAGCCTCCTTCTCAGTTCGGTCCTGGCGGAGGCGTTGCGGCGCAGGACATAGAGACAGAGGGCACCGCTGGCGCACAGGGTGGCGAGAAAGACGAGTGCCACGATAGGAACTAGCATGCTCGGCTCCTAATTCCGGAACATCATCTCCGGAAGCTCGTGCCCGAAGAGTCTGAAGCGCTCGGCAAAGAGCGGCCTGACGCCGGTGGCGCGGAATTCCCCGACCACCCGCCCCTCGGGATCGATCCCTCTTTGATGGAAGACCATGATGTCGTGCATGACGATGGTGCCCCCCTCCATGCCGGTGATCTCCGAGAGCTTCACCACCTTGCGGGTGCCGTCGGAGAATCTGACCAACTGCAGCACGATGTTGAGCGCCGATGCCAGCTGTTCCTTTACAGCCCGCTCCGGAAGATCCACCCCCGCCATGAGCACCATCGTTTCCATCCGGGACAGGGCGTCGCGGGTGGTGTTCGCGTGGACCGTGGAGAGGGAGCCGTCGTGACCAGTGTTCATGGCCTGCAACAGGTCGAGCGCCTCGGCGCCGCGAACCTCGCCGATGATGATGCGGTCCGGCCTCATCCTGAGCGCGTTGCGCAGCAGGTCGCGCGAGGTCACCTCGCCCCTTCCTTCCAGGTTGGGGGGTCTCGTTTCCAGGCGCACCACGTGTTCCTGCTTCAGGTGCAGCTCCGCCGAGTCCTCTATGGTGACCAGACGCTCATCCGAGGGGATGAAGGCGGAGAGGACGTTCAAAAGGGTGGTCTTGCCGGTGCCGGTGCCGCCGGAGACCAGGATGTTCAGCCTCGTTTGCACCGCCCCCTCCAGCAGCTCGGCCATCCGCTCGTCCAGGGTCTCCAGCTGGATCAGGTCCCTCATGCTGAGCGGGTCGCGACCGAAGCGGCGGATTGAGAGGACCGGGCCGTCCAGGGCCAGGGGAGGGATGATCGCATTGACGCGGGAACCGTCGGGGAGCCTGGCGTCGACGTTCAAAGAGGCAAAGGTCAGGGATTACTGGGGGCGGCGTCCGGACTCGTCCCGGCGGCCCAGGCTCCTGGAGCGTCTCTACCCCTACATCTTCAATAATCCCTCGCGGGGACGCTCCTTCTTGCAAGAGTTCTTCGCCGCCAGGCCGGAGCAGCTCGACGCCCCCTTCTTTTCCCACGCTGTGCGCTGGGGGGGCGGGATCCGTAACCTCGCCTTTCTGTCCCCGGAGTACCGCAGCTGCCTTGCCGGCTACGACCCACGGGAGGAACTGGCCCGCTGGCTGCCGGAGAGCTTTGCCGGCAGGGATCTTATGTGTCGGGCTCAGGTGCTGGAAATCGAGCTCTTCCTGGCGGGTTTCCTCCTCTCCTCGCAGGGAGACCGGGTGGCCATGGCGCACTCGGTGGAGATGCGCCACCCCTTCCTGGACTACCGGGTGATCGACTTCGCTTTCCGGCTTCCCGCCAAGTGGAAGATGAGGGGGCTGCAGGAGAAGTACTTACTGCGCAGGGCGTGCCGCGACCTGCTGCCGCAGCGGATTGCCAGCAGGGGCAAGCATCCGTACCGGGCGCCGGTAAGTGCACTGTTCACTGCGGCCGCGCCCGCCGACTATGTGGACGACCTGCTGTCCGGGCAGAGCCTGAAGGCGAGCGGGTACTTCGACGCCGCAAAGGTGGCGCGGCTGTACCAACGGGTGCTCGAGGCCCCGCCGGGGACGGTGGGGGAATTCTCCAACATGGCCCTGATGGGGGTCCTCTCCACCGAGATCCTGCACCGGCAGTTCCTGGCATCCGCCTCCTACAGGGGAGTGCGGAAGGTGACCCCGGACCTGGTGCGTTACGGTGCCGAGCGGAAGATAAAAGGGGGGGACTGGCAATCTGCGACGCCCCCTGCGGACGGGAGAGACCATGGAACTGCAGAGGGTGCATAGTTTCCTGGAATCGAGCGCGGCGGCACGACCGGACAAGGTCGCCCTGGTCCACGACGGCGAGCGGGTCAGCTACCGGCAACTGAACCGGGCGGCGAACCTGCTGGCCGGGTTCCTAATTCAGCGGGGCGTGCTCCCCGGCGACAGGGTCGTGATCCTGTTAACTAACGGCGTGAAGTACGTAGCGAGCTATTACGGCGTGCTGAAAGCCGGAGCTGTGGCCGTACCGCTGAACGTGGAAACAGGGCAAGAAACGCTGAACCGCCTGCTGGACGAGCTGCAACCGTCGGGGATTATCTTGGAGCAGGGGGCGGGGTACCTGTTGCAGCAGTTCCACCTGGCACCCGCTTCGTTCCGCTTCCTGCTTGCCGCTGACGCCTCCTTCGCGCAAGGGGGGGGGGGCGTGGTATGGGGATGGGACGAGGTGCTTACGGGGGAGGAGCTTCCCGAAGGGGGAAGCACCGTTGCGCCGGATGCGCTGGCCAGCATCATCTACACCTCGGGCTCCACTGGACAGCCCAAGGGGGTGATGCTATCCCACCGTAACATTGTGAGCAACACCCGCTCTATCACCGAATACCTGAGTCTCACCGAGAACGACATCCAGATGGTGGTGCTCCCGTTCTTTTACGTCATGGGCAAGTCGCTGCTGAACACTCATGTGGCCGTGGGGGGGACGGTGGTGATCAACAACAACTTTGCCTACACCGCGTCGGTGATCAGGCAGATGGCCGAAGAGGGGGTGACCGGTTTCTCCGGGGTTCCCTCGACCTACGCCTACCTGTTGCACCGCTCACCGCTGGCCTCTTTCCGGGACCGGCTCCCGAACCTGCGCTACTGCACCCAGGCGGGCGGGCACATGCCGCGCGACATCAAGGAACGGCTGCTGCAGGTCCTCCCTCCGCACACCAGGCTTTTCATCATGTACGGCGCCACCGAGGCGGCGGCGCGGCTCACCTACGTGGAGCCGGAGCGGCTTCCGGAAAAACTGGGCTCCATCGGCAGGGCCATCCCGGGCGTGTCGGTCCGTGTATTGGACCCGTACGGTGAGGAAGTTCCCGACGGGGAGTGCGGTGAACTTGTGGCGTCGGGCCCCAACATCATGATCGGCTACTGGAATGACCCCGAGGCGACCGCACGGGTGCTTGATGTCAACGGCTACCACACCGGTGACCTCGGTTACCGTGATGCCGAAGGCTACCTATACGTCACTGGGAGAAAGGACCACCTGCTTAAGGTGGGGGGGCACCGGATCGACCCGCAGGAGGTCGAGGAGGTGCTCATGTCGAGCGGATCGTTGCTGGAGGTGGTAGTGCTCGGCCTTGATGACCCGCTGTTGGGCAAGAAGCTGGTGGCGCTGGTGGTCCCTCTGGGGGCCAATCCTAGCGATCGGGCCCTACTCTCCTTTTGCCATGGCAAGCTCCCGAGGCACAAGGTCCCGGGGGAGATTCGGTTGGTCGCGGCGCTACCCAAGTACCCAAGCGGGAAGATCGACCGCGCCTCATGCCTGAGCCTGTGTGGCTAGGGAAGCTCAGGCTGGAGGCTGCCCAAGAGAAGTTCAATTCATGCTGCACGGCCCGTGGCGCAGGGGCGTGAAAGAAGGTGCCTTATGACGACGACGGAAGAATTTTCCCAGGAGGTGCTCCGGCTCGACCCGCAATTCGAGGCCGACCGGATCTGCGCCAGGATCAGGGAGTTGATGCGTAACCAGGTGAAGCGGGGCGGTATGGTGGTGGCGCTTTCCGGCGGGATCGACAGCAGCGTGACTGCAGCGCTGTCGGTGCGAGCGCTGGGAAGGGAGCGGGTAATCGGCCTGGAGATGCCGGAACGGCATTCCGCGCGGGAGACGCTTTCGCTGAGCGGCAAGGCCGCCGGCGCCCTGGGCATCGCGACCATCGTCGAGGATATCTCCAATATCCTGCAGTCGGTGGGGTTCTACGAGAAATACGACAGCGCGGTGCGGATGGTGGTACCGGAATACGGCGACGGCTGGGCGTCCAAGATCGTCATCTCGGGGGTGGCGAACCCGCCCCGCTTCACCTCCTTCTATCTGGTCACGCAAAACGCCCAGCAGGTGCAGTCGACGGTGCGTCTCCCGCTGCAGCCCTACCTGGAGATCGTGGCTGCGACCAATTTCAAACAGCGCATAAGGAAGATGCTGGAGTACTACCATGCCGACCGGCTAAACTACGCCGTTGCCGGCACTCCCAATCGCCTGGAGTACGACCAGGGGTTCTTCGTGAAGCTCGGGGACGGGGCCGCCGACATCAAGCCTATCGCCCACCTGTACAAGTCCCAGGTGTACCAGCTCGCCGAGTTCCTGGGGATCCCGGAAGAGATCCGCAGCAGAAAGCCGACCACCGACACCTATTCCCTGGCTCAGGGGCAGGACGAGTTCTACTTCTCACTCCCCTACCAGATGATGGACCTCTGTCTCTACGCCAGAAATCACAACGTCCCTGCGGAAAGCACTGCGGCCGTGCTGGAGCTCGAACCACAACAGGTGCGGATGGTGTACCAGGACATCGATACCAAGCGCAAGACCACGCGCTACCTGCACCTTCCCCCGCTTTTGGTGGAAGAGGTGGAGTGGGAATGATCGACAGTAAAAGGAGGCGACAGATGAACCTAAAGGATGAGATCAGAAACTTCGTGGTGGAAAATTTCCTCTTCGGCGATGCCGGTGGGCTCACTGATGACAGCTCTTTCATCAGGGAAGGGATCGTTGATTCCACCGGGATCCTGCAACTGGTAGCCTATCTCCAGGAGCGCTATCAGGTCGCGGTGGCGGATGATGAACTGATCCCGGAGAACCTCGACTCGGTGCAGCGGGTAGCGGCGTTCGTGGAAGGCAAGCGACAGGGTGATGCTGCCGGTGCTGGCAGCGAAGGGTAGGGGAAGGGCGATGCGCGCGACGATGAGTGGCAGGATTCTGCAAAGGGTTCTGGGGAAGCTCGCGATGGTCGTTCCCGGCGGCTATTCATTTCGTCCCTGGTTGCACAAGGTGCGCGGCGTGTGTATGGGGAAAAATGTATGGATCAGCCAGTTGGTCTACATGGACGACCAGCACCCGGAAAAGATTGTGATTGGCGACAATGTCACCATCGGGCTGCGCTGCATCCTCTTTGCTCACTTCTACCTGGGGGATCGCTCCCCTGAGGATGCCAAGGCCGGGGTGGTCATTGGTAATGACGTTTTCATAGGTCCCAACTGTACCATCCTGCACGGGGTCACCATAGGCGAGGGGGCCGTGGTCGTGGCGGGGAGCGTCGTCACGAAAAACGTCCCCCCCGGCGTCCTCTACGGCCCCCCGGCAGCGGAACCCCTGGCCCGGATCACCCAGCCGCTCACCCACAACGGCCAGGTCCAGTACCAGAAGTTCCTCTTCGGACTCAAAAAACTCTAGTCGTAGCTCTTCTTCATCAGGTGAAACAGGATCGCGAGCAGGACCATGAAGCCGACCGCGATCCCTCCCGCAACACGCCTCTTCTCGTGCGACTGCTCGATCTGCTTGAGGGTCGCATCCAGTTTCCCCAACTCCTGGTTGATAGACGCCGACTCCGCCTTGACCCGGGCCACGTCCACGTCGTGGAACAGCGTGTGGAAGCGGTTTCGCACCGCGAACAGGGACTTGCCCATCTTTTCGGTGTCCACGCCGCTCACTTGGTATTCTGCAATCCGGCGCGAGATGTTGTCGATATACCCTTCGGTCTGCTGCATGGCGTCGCGGATGGCGCGGGCTCTGTCGAAGCTGTGACAGCGGGTGCAGCTCTTCTCGTTGATGAGGGCCAGGGACGCCTTCACCACCTGGTGATTGCTGTGGCAGGTCACGCAGGTGGGACCGCCGGCGCCAAGCGCCCTGCCGTGGGCGCTGGAGAGGTAATCCTTGTAGACGCCGGGATGGCAGCGACCGCAGAAGGCGGGTATGTCCTTCTCCTTGGGAGCGCCGAGGAAGCCGCGTTGCGGTGTCATGGCGTTGGCCGCGTCTTTGGGGTCGCCGCCGTGACAGCTGTTGCAGGAGATGCCGTTCTCGGCGTGGATGCTGCTGCGCCACAGGTTCACCGGCGCCCCGAGCCGGTCAGGCAGGGTGCCGTGGCACTGGATGCAGACCGTCTCCGGCTGATCTGCCGGGGCGGACTGGACCGGATTTACCAAGGCGAGCGAGGCAAGGAGCAGGATGGCCAGGGTGTTTTTGCGAATCATGACAGGTGCCCCCATACGCTAAGAGCGATCCAGAGCAGGATGCCCGCTATCACCAGGGTCAGGAATACCGGCCGCTTCAGTGGATGCCGTTCCGGGGAACGGTCGATAAAGGGGAGCAGCGCCAGGAAGGTCATTGCCGCCGCCTGCACCGAGAGCCCCAAAAGCTCGCTCGGGAAGATCTTCAGGGTCTGGTAGTTGGCCAGAAAGTACCATTCCGGCTTTATGTGCGCCGGCGTCTTGAAGGGGTCGGCGGGCACGAAAGCGTCCGGGGTGAACGGCATGCCCGGCCAGAAGAAGACCACGGCCAGGAAGATGGCGAAGTAGATGGAGATCGAGCTCAGGTCCTGGAGCGCGTAGTTGGGGAAGAAGGGGATCCCCCCCGGGTGCCCCTGGTAGTGGTACTGTTGGGCCTCGAAGGGGTTGGCGGTTCCCTCCCGGCCGAAGGGGGGCGCCGAGATGCCGGTACGCTTTAACAGGAACAGGTGCGCCCCGATCAAGGCCGCAATCACCACGGGGAGCACTGCGGCATGCAGGGCGAAGAAGCGTCCCAGGGTGGGCGGGCCGACCAGCTTGCCGCCGCGCAGAAACTCCACCAGGTACGGCCCCACAACCGGGACGGCGCTGGCGCTGTTGGTGGCAACCGTGGTGGCCCAGAAGGAGAGCTGGCTCCAGGGGGCCAGGTAGCCGGTGAGCGAGATCCCCTGCACCAGGGCGAGCAGCGTGAAACCGGTCACCCAGTTCAGCTCGCGCGGCGCCTTGTAGCTCCCCATGAGCAGGGTAGAGAGCATGTGCAGGATAAGCACCGCCACCATCATGTTGGAGCCCACCGCGTGGCACAGGCGGATCAGCCAGCCGAAGGGTACCTCGTTCATGATGAAGGTGACGCTCTTGAAGGCCTTGTCGGCGTCGGGGACATAGTAGATCATGAGCAGCATGCCGGTGATCACCTGCAGTGCGAAGATGACCAGGAGCACGCTTCCCAGTGAATACCACTCATTGATATTGCGCGGCAGCAGGTAGCCGGTCAGCTCCTTCTCCACGATCTCGCCGACCCCGATGCGCAGGTCGAGCCAGCGGTACAGCCTCTTTAGCATGGGCGTTTGCCTCCCTGGACGGTTAGCCGATGGTGATGTTGCCTTCGGTGACGGTGAGCGGAATCTTGGCGAGCGGACGCGGCGGGGGGCCCCCCAGCACCGTACCGTCGGTGGAGAACTGGCCGCCGTGGCAGGGACACTGGAACTGCTGCTTCTCCTTGACCCACTGCACGATGCAGCCTAGGTGGGTGCAGACCGCTGAGAGTGCGACCAACTCGCCGCTCTTGGTCTTGATAAGTACCGCCGAGGAACCGGCGAACTCGAAAAACTTGGCATCCCCTTCCTTGAGCTCCCCCGCCGGTATCACCAGCTTGGCAGCCCCCCCCTGGCCCGACCTGGGCGCCAGGTAGCGGAAAACCGGGTACCCCGCGGCGACCGCAGCGGCGGCCGTGGCTCCGGCCACGCAGACCCCGAGAAACTTCCTCCTCCCCTCGTTCTCCATGCATCCTCCCTGCTGTTGTCTGTCGATTCGGCACAAGTATAATGACAGCTTGCCCCATTTCAAGCGACTTTTTCATGAAACTGAGGTGGTGGCAGCGTTCACGTTGGAGTTGCCGCCGCGCCGCCGACGCCGCACGGGCCTCGTCCGTTCTCCCGTTCCCCGTTGATCTAATGAGTGAAAGCCGCCTTTCCCTCTTTACCCCCGGCGGCTTTTTCCGGTATGCTGGCGCGCGCTGACCGTACCACACAGCAAAAGGAGAACACGATGGAGACCTACTACGATCCCCGTGACCTGGGGAGCTTCGCCGAGATCGGCAAAGATGCGCCGGAACTCGCCGGCAAGTTCTTCGACTACTACAACGAGGTGTTCGCCGAGGGGGAGCTGACCGAGCGGGAAAAGGCGCTCATCGCGCTTGCCGTCGCTCACACCGTGCAATGCCCCTACTGCATCGACGCCTACACCAGGGCCTGCCTGGAAAAGGGGTCGCACCTGGGCGAGATGACCGAAGCGCTGCACGTGGTGACGGCTATCCGCGGCGGCGCTTCCTTGGTGCACGGCGTGCAGATGCGCAAGATCGCCGAGAAACTTTCGCTTTAGGAGACGGGATGGACGAGTCAAAACAGCGGCGGGGGGAGCCTTTCGGGGAGCGCCTGGCCCGCCACGGGCTTGCACTGACCCGGGAGCGGACCACGGCGCTGCAGGTGAACGTGGGGCTGGCATGCGACCTCAGCTGTGGCCACTGCCATCTCGAGGCGGGGCCGGCCCGCGGCGAGATGATGTCACGGGCGGTCATGGCGGAGGTGATCGGCTGCGCCCGTCGCTTCCGGTTCGACAGCATCGATTTGACCGGGGGCGCCCCTGAACTGGTCCCGGACCTCCCTTACCTGGTACGGGGACTGGCGCCGGAGACCCGGAGGCTGATCGTGCGTACCAACCTGGTCTCGCTGGAGGGGGAGCGGGGCGAGGAGCTGTTGCAGCTGTACCGCGAGTTGAAGGTGGTGCTGGTCGCCTCGCTTCCCGCCGGCAACCAGGCCCAGACCGAGGCCCAGCGCGGGGCCGGGGTCTGGCAGAAAAGCATCCGGGCGCTGCAGAGGTTGAACGAATTGGGCTACGGCCTGCCCGGCAGTCCTCTCGAGCTCGACCTGGTCAGCAACCCCTCCGGCGCCTTTCTGCCGGCGCCTCAGCTCCAGGCCCAGGAGAAGTTCCAGCGCGACCTGGCCCGCAAGCACGGCGTCAGTTTCCATAACCTCTACACCTTCGCCAACGTCCCGCTGGGGCGGTTTCGCCGTTTCCTCGAGCGCTCCGGGAACCTGGACGACTACCTGGAGAAACTCACTGCCGGCTTCAACCCCTGCGCCGTGGCCGGGCTCATGTGCCGCAGCCAGCTTTCCGTGGATTGGTGCGGGCGGCTCTACGACTGCGATTTTCACTTGGCCCAAGGCCTCTTTCTCGGCGGCGCAGCACGCTTCATCGCCGATCTTGACGAACTCCCCGCACCCGGCACCCCCATCGCCGCCGCCGATCACTGCTACGCCTGCACGGTCGGTTCGGGGTTCACCTGAGGCGGCAGCATCGTGGCCTAGTTAGGCCGCTTTACCGTCGGCTTGGCCGGCTCCGTGCCGGGACGGAACACCCGTCCCCGGTAGCTCCCCTTTTGCTCCCAGAATAGGCGGAACTCCCGGTCGCGCAGTACGCGCATCTGAGCAAGCGTGCGCTTGCCCAGTTCGGGGGGGAGCTTGCCGCGCGGCACCCGAAGCCACGGTCCGCGCCAGGATCTGGCACGGTACCAGACCCCGCCGCTGACCTTGAAATAGCTGTCGGCGAGGTAGAAGAGATCCTCGCCGCGCCCGGCCGCCACCCCGAAGCCAAGTTCCGCCGGGAACAGAAACAGCGGCGCCCGCTGCGCCGTTGACGGCGCCCCCCGCGGGCGCTCGCCTTGCCGCGACTCCGCCGCGGGGGGCGCCTGCTCCTCTTGCTGCCGGTAGTACTCGTCGTAGAACTGGTACGGGTAGTAGGTCCCGTCGCCGCGTGCGCTACCGGCCACGGCGAGCAGCAACGTCAACACCCCAACTGCTTTCATGGCAGCCTCCCATCTTTCGACTGGTCCGCCAGCCCGGTCAGTTCCAGGCTCGCCCGCCAAAGGCGCCCTGCTGCAGCCTCGTCGTAGGAGGCGGGTGAGGAATGCTCTTCTTTCTCCTCGAAGTAGTAGCCGCCGCTTTTGCCAGCCAGGTCGCCGGCGCAGGCCAGGTAGAGCACGGTACGCGCCGCCCGGCACGGCCCGACCAGCCTGCCGCTTCTCAGTGAGCCCGCAACGTGGGACAGCCAACTCGAGAGGCCGTTGTTCAGCGCGAAACGTGTCAGCACGTTCCCCGGCGCCGCCGCGTTTGCCGTAATGCCGCTCCCCTCCAGGCGTCGGGCCAATTCGTAGGTGAAGAGCAGGTTGGCCAGTTTGGACTGGGCATAGGCCCTCCTGCCGTCGAAACCCCGTTGCAGGTTCAGGTCCTCGAAGTCGATGGCCGGGCAGGCGCGGTGCGCGGCCGAGGCGACGTTCACCACCCGGGCCCGACCCGCCGCGCGCAGTCGCTCCATCAGGAGCAGGGTCAGGAGAAAGTACCCCAGGTGGTTCAGGGCGAAGGTCATCTCCACCCCGTCGCTGCTGGTGAGGTGCCGGTCGAACCTCGCCCCGGCGTTGTTTACCAGCAGGTCCAGGCGCGGGTACACCGCGTGCAATCGGCGAGCGATGACGCGCACCTGCTCTTGGCTGGAGAGGTCCGCCTGCCAGAACTCCACCTTGTAGTTGCCGCTGTCGCGCACGATCGCTTCGGCGCTCCTCTCGCAGCGCACCCGGTCCCGTCCCACCCCGATCAGCGTTGCCCCCTCCCGGGCCAGCGCGAGGGCGGTGGCTCTGCCGATCCCGGAACTGGCTCCGGTCACCAGACAGATCTTGCCGGTCAAGTCTCCCCACACACCCATAGCGGCCCCCTTTTTACAGCCTTAAAGTAATCTAATGATTCTCCGGTGACCGGTGCGATTGTCAAGGTTGTCTCACCCCATTTTTCATTGGGAAGTTGGCAGCCATCTGCGCTATAGTGGCCTGTGGTCCCGGCATTCGGCCGGGCCGACCTCGAGAGGAGAAGGGGGAGTCGGTGGCAAGAAGACCATGGGTGGACAAGGAACAATGCATCAGCTGCGGCATCTGCATCGCCAACTGCCCGCAGGTGTTCCGCTTCGACAGCCACGGCAAGTCGGAGTGTTTCGACCCTGCCGGCGCTGCGGAGGACGTGATCCAGGCGCAGGCGGTGGAACTGTGCCCGGTGTCGTGCATCAGCTGGGAGGACCAGTAGCGTGGCGCACGCCAGCAGGCCCGCCGGTCTCATCAAAGGGGGCGCCCTGTTCGCCTGCGTGGTGGCGATCAGCCTGTTGCACTACCTGACGCCGCTCAGGCTGGGGATGCTGCACGACATCTTCCAGCGCCTGTACTACATCCCCATCATCCTGGCCGCCTACTGGTTCGGGTTCCGCGGCGGCATTGGCTGCGCCATCCTGGTCACCGTGGCCTACGCCCCGCACATCCTGTTCCAGTGGGGCGGACACATCGCGATGGAAATGGAGAAGTACCTGGAGGTGATCCTCTACAATGTGGTGGGTGGGATCACCGGGTTTTTATCGCAGCAGGAGCGCTGCCGGCGCGAGGAGCTGGAACGGACCGCCCTGGGCCTGGAGGATTCCTACCGGCAGCTCAAGAGCCAATCCGAGCTGATCATCAGGATCGAGGAGCAGTTGCGGCGTGCCGAGCGCCTCTCCGCCCTGGGTGAACTCTCCGCCATCCTGGCCCACGAGATCAGGAACCCGCTCGCCTCCATCCGTGGCACCGCAGAGATACTGATGGAACAGGGGGTCCCGGCCGAGCGGCGCGGCGAGTTCCTGGAGATCCTGGTCAAGGAGTCGGACCGGCTCAACCGGGTGGTGGAGGACTTCCTGCGCATGGCGCGCCCGGAGCCGGCCGACAAAAGGGAATGCGACATCAACCAGGAACTGGCCAACATGGTAACCCTGCTCTCGGCCCAGGCGCACGGCTGCGGGGTGAGCCTCGACCTTTCCTGCGGCACCGTGCCGCGGCTGGTGGCGGACCCGGAGAAGCTGCGCCAGGCCTTCCTGAACATCATGCTGAACGCCATTCAGGCTTCGCCGGAAGGGGGGACGGTCCAGGTGGCCACCGCCTTCGACCGGGAGTCAGGGATGGCCGAGATTCGCTTCACCGACCAGGGGGGCGGCATCGCCGCCGACGCCATCGACCAGATCTTCGAGCCCTTCTTCACCACCAAGGGGAGCGGCACGGGGTTGGGGCTCCCGATCACCAAGAAGATCGTGGAGGGGCACGGCGGCAGCGTTGAGGTGGCGAGCGAGCCGGGCAGGGGGGTGACCTTCAAGGTGCTGCTCCCGGTCCCGGCTTGAGGTTGTGGAAAATCCTACTGCGCCTGCAGGATATTCCACAGGGTGGTGCAGGGTACTGAAACTGCCGGCGCAGCCAACACAGTGATCTTTAGTAGTTAGCTCCATCGGGCGCCGTGGCACGCTCCTTGTAAAAAGGAGGAGCGTCCGGGCAAGCCGGGCGCATTCCGCGCCTGCAGCGCCCGATCGGGAGCCGCCCATGAAAAACAAGATCCTCAATACCGCCCTGATAATGGCCGTGGTCGCCGTGCTGGCCGTATTCGCCTTCTACGTGCGGGTGGGGGCAACCGCCGACCAGGTGGTGGTGCTGCGCACCTCCGGAATGACCTGCGGCAGCTGCGTCAAGAAGATCACCGAGACCCTGCAGTCGCAAAAGGGGGTGGCTGCGGCGGAGGTGGACCTGGAGTCGGGCTTGGTGGTGGCCGGCTACGATTCCAAGCAAACCGCGCCCGAGAAGCTAGCCCAGGCGGTGCAAAAGAGCGGCTTCCACTCCCAGGTGGCCCAGGTGATCACCCCGCAGCAGTTCAAAAGCGTGGTCGGGCGTGACGTCGGTGGCAAGGCTGCCCCTGGTGGATGCTGCGGCCAGCGCGGCTGCGGCGGCGCCCAATAAAGAGTTTTCGTCACGCCCGCGTGGCGCGATCCAGCACGAGCCTGCCCGTCAGGCCCCAAAAGGAGCAACACATGGTTCAGTCGAGCAAAAAAGGATTCCAGACCCTCCTTCTCATCGCAGTTGCCGTTGTGGCCATGGCGAGCGTCGCTTTTGCTTTCAGCTTTCCCGGGATGGGGAAATACGAGAAGGTGAAGGCCTCCGGCGGCAGCGTCACCATCCCCGCCGACAAGGTCAGCGACGGCAAGGCGCACTACTACAAGTTCGCCGACGCCGGCAAGGAGATCAACTTCTTCATCGTCAAGGGAAGCGACGGCCAGCTTCACGTCGCCTTCGACGCCTGTGACGTCTGCTACCGCGAGAAGAAGGGGTACGAGCAGGCGGGTGACAAGATGAACTGCCTGAACTGCAACCAGAAATTTGCCATCAACAAGATCGGCGCTGCTTCCGCCGGCGGCTGCAACCCCTCCCACCTTCCCGCCAAGGTTGACGGGGGCAAGGTGACCATCTCTGTCTCCGATCTCAAGGCGGGCACCCGCTTCTTCTAGACAGGGGCGGGGCGCTCTCACCCTGGCCGTACAGACGCCGGGACGCGCACAGTAAGCGCTCCCGGCGTTTTTTTGTGATCCTTTCCCGAGTAGTGCGGCAACGCGCCGGCCCGTCTCGGTTTTGCTGGTTGACACCCGTCTTGCCGGAGGTGTATTACAGAGGAGCAGTCAGCATCAGGGGGTATCACGTGAGCAAGGACAAAGACGAGCGTAAGAGGTCGCACCTCAAGCTCGTGGTAAATAACGCGGAAATCAGGAGCGCCAGGCCTTTGGGTGCCGAGCAGGAGTTCGTCCCCCTCGAGGAACTGATCGCCAACCGGGACCTGTTCCGCCCCGCCTTCTACCGCGGCATGGGCCGACTGCAGACCAAGGGGTACCAGCAGCTGGAGCGGTTCCTTGCCAACCGCGGCGCCCCCTACGGCATTGACCCCGTACACGGCAAGGTGATGGTGCTCCCCGCGGGGAATGTGTCACCCGAGGCGCTGGAATACGGCTCTCCCCAGGACGAACTGTTATTGAGCATCTCCGAAGACGCCGGAGGCTCAGGGCTTTGCTTCTCGCTGGAGATGATCCTTCCCTACTTCAGCGAGGACGACGCGGTCATGGAGGAGGCGCTCCTTTTCGCGCCCGTCCTGCAGTACGGCGCCTTGTTCCTGGAGGAGAACCCCCATGACGGCATGCTGGACCTGATCTACCGTCTCGCCGTGCCGCTGTTTCCCCCGGTGCTCACCACCCGTTTGGCCGATCGGATGTTCTCCATCTTTTCCTTCGAACTGAAGGAGACCTTCCTCGCCCTCTCCGACTACCCAGAGGGGTAATCCCGCCTCCTTTTGCTTGCTCTTCCCGTCAAACTCCTGCCCGCTCCGTCACAGTGATGCCCCCTGGACGAGGCGGGAAGGTCTTTAACTGTTTAAGACCTTTATGCTGATGTTTGTATTTTACTGATATATGCACGCCGGCAGTTTGTGCGGAAATTGAGGTGACCGCATGGGAGCGCGCAGGCTTTCCGTAGACGCAGGCGTCGTTAAAGTCCCTCTTTATTCCCAACTGTGATCAGGGTTAGCCCTGTTTTCAGGGCGATGTTGTCTTTTGCCTTAACGGCGTTAGCTGCCCTCGCCCTTTTTTGCTGCAGCCCGGCTCTTGGCGCAACCTGCGCCGATTGCCACGATCCCCACGACGGGACGTGAAATATTTCCTTAGGTGAGCGCGCCCCGGCAGAAGACACATTTCCTTTTCGTACCCTATGCCCCTAATCCTAACCGCTTTCAGGTCCAGTCGGGGGTGTCAATGAAGAGTTCGTGCGGAACGGTGTCCTGTGCTAGTCTTCCTAGTTGCGGAGTTCGGCTTTTCCCCGGGACGAGGGTGCTCATTAGTACTCTTGAGGAGGTCTGTGGCTCCAGGCGTTGTTTTCTTGCTTGATAGCTGATCCTCACTGGCACACAGAGGATGGCTTCGTCTTTCCCCCGCAGCCCTGTTTTGCAGAAAGGGCATTCTCCATTTTTCTCCCTGTAAGTTAAGGGTCCTTTACTCGCCCTCTCCGACTGCACCGAAAGGCTGCCTGTTACCTCACCAACGGTGTGCCCTATGCTGTTCTAACTCTGCGCATCCCCCTGTTCGGATTTTTCCTCTGCTAAAGCAGCGGGTTACCTTCTGGCTGGTTAGTAGGTGTTCAATTGCTGATGGTCCCCTACGGGTGATGCGACGGGGGGAAAACCTTTAATTATGGTGGTTTACGCCACATCGCCGTTTGGCACATCCATTGCTCATGTCATGGCAACGCCGGACTGACGAAATTTACGTTGGAGGTCGACCATGAAAATTCGGAACAGACTCTTATTGTTGGTGTTTTTTTCTCTGGTTACAGTTCAATCAGCCTCAGCCGACTTCGACTCTGCTTTGAGCGCTTTTCGTCAGCAACGGTATGCTGAAGCTGCCGTAGAATTCAAAAAGTGCGATTCTGCCAAGGCGAACTTTTACTTAAGTCTCATGTATGGGATGGGGTGGGGGGTTAGGCAAAATAAAGAGGAGTCGGCAGCTTTCCTGAGCCGTGCAAAAAAGCTGGAACTGATGGAGACGAACCAGATAGCATCGCTCACGAGATAAATGAATGGGAACTTCCCGAGGTACATCCATCCTCCAGTGTTGAGTGGGGCGGCCGCCCCACCCAACCCCTCCTTTCAGCAATTGCCTATGCATCAAATTCGAAACCCGCCTGTGTCGTGATGGTATTTATCTGACCGTCGGTCACTAAAAAGAAGTGGCCATACCGTCCTTGAACGGGGTAAAAAGTTGTTGTCCAGACAATCTGCCCCTAAAGGAGGAAGGGTATGCCACAAGCAGTAAAGTAGCACAGAGGAAGCTCAGTTTGCTTGAGCTTGCTGCTGATTTGTCGAACGGCAGCAAAGCCTGCAAGATCATGGGCTACTCCCGCTAGCCGTTCTACAAAATCCGATGCAACTCTTGAAAAGTGCTATCACCCGATTTAGCACTATGCTACTATGGGTCACGGCTCCGATCTCGTTGTTTGTATTGCTATTTTGGCGAACTCAATATATCATCAGCAGTTATTAGAGCTCCATTTCTTATGTGTGTCATGGGACACCATTGGGTTAACGAGGTACCTTTCTAGAGGTACCCTTCTATCTCTGGTAGGGACTCGAGTTCGATAGTTCCTAAAGCATGCTTTGCCATTGCAATTTTGGTTTTTATTTTGACCGAATCGGTTGGGAGCAGGCCGTCTCGAAGGGCCAGCAATGCCGCTGTCTCTGCCGGGAAGTATTAATTTTTTGACAGTAAATTAAATAAATACTAGAAGATGTATCATCTTCACCAGTAGCCAGCGCGTCTGCAGTGGTGTTATAACCGCTGAAACACACGATGTCCCCTCTTGTATCATCTATGAAGCAGAAGGACGTAAATGATCATGTCCCCAAAATACTACACAGCCGTTGGTGCCACGACATGTATTGCAGTTGTATTGATCGTCGTCAGGCTAGCAATTCCGGAACCTGCATGTGCCGACAGTGTTGATGATCAGGCACTAGGCATACTGTCGAAAATGTCGGGAATGGCCGAAATCGTTCGACGGGCAACCGTTGATAAAGATCCGATCGCCATGACATCACTTGGCAAAATTTACCGTGAAGGGCGAGGGGTGCCGCGTAACGATCGTACAGCTGCTTATTGGCTCAGTAAGGCGGCAGATCTGGATGACCCTGATGCATGTTATGAACTGGGACTGTTGTATCTGGAGGGTAAAGGTGCTGAAAAAAATGAAAAGGCTGCAGCTCAGTGGTTTATTAGGTCAGCAGTGCAGGGGCACGCTATGGGACAGTATCGATTGGCGCTGCTCTATGAGGAAGGGAACGGTATTGCGCTAAACCCGGCAAGAGCTGCTACGTGGTACAGGGAAGCGGCCGATAAGGGGATTACCCCGGCGTGCTACCGTCTCGGGCTGTTGTACGAACGGGGAAGTGGTGTGCTGAAAGATGAAACTGCCGCAGTCGGTTGGTTCCGGAAAGCTGCCGAAAAGGGTAACGCTGAGGCCCAATACCATTTGTCTGTGATGCTGCAGGAGGGGCGCGGCGGTGAGAAAGATATGGTGCAGTCTGTCGAGTGGCTGAATAAAGCCGTCGAGCTGGGGCTTGCCGAGGCTCAATTACGTCTGGGGAAGATGCTGCTGGACGGGCGGGATCTGAACAAAGATGAGGCCCGTGCAACAGAATTGATTTCAATGGCTGCCAGACAAGGCTTGGTTGAAGCTCTCTACGCCAAGGCGTTGATGCTCGAGGAAGGTCGTCTCCTGAATAAAGATCATGCTCAGGCCGCTGACTTGATCAAAATGGCCGCAGACAAGGGATTAGCGATAGCGCAATACCATTTGGCAGGGATGTTTCAGGAAGGTCATGTGCTTGAGAAAAGCGAATCTTTGGCTGCAGTATGGTACCGCAAGGCCGCGGAACAGGGGCAAAGTGATGCCCAGTACCAATTGGGTTTACTTCTTGAGGAAGGTCGTGGCATGGACAGAAACCCAACCGAAGCGGCACGTTGGTATCAAAAATCTGCGGAGCAGGGTAGGGCAGATTCCCAGTATCACCTAGGGGTTATGCTTGAGCTAGGACAGGGTGTTGTGAAGGATGAGGCCGCAGCAGTAGAGTGGTATCAGAAGGCCGCGGAACAAGGTAATGTTCTCGCCTCGTATCGTCTCGGCTTGATGTTCCTTGAGGGAATTGGTGTAAAAAGGAACGAAGCAAATGCGGCAGTATGGTTGAAAAAGGCTGCCGATAACGGCATTGTCGACGCCAGCTACCGTCTTGGCATGCTCTATCACTCCGGTATGGGAGGGCAGCGCAATTCGGCTCAGGCTGTTATCCTGCTGACTCAGGCGGCACAGGCGGGTCACACTAAGGCGGAAGCTATGCTAGGATACCTCACTGAAAATGGATTGTGTGGCAAGCGAGAGTTTGACATTGCTGCCAAGTGGTACCAAAGAGCCGCCGAAAAGGGCGATAGTGATGCACAGTTCAATCTCGGCAATTTATATGCCCGGGGTGACGGTGTCGGGCAATCCTATTCCACAGCGTTCACGTGGTACACTAAGGCAGCTGAACAGGAGAATTCCATGGCGTCGTACAATTTAGGAACTCTGTATGAATATGGTCTGGGTGTTCAGATTGACCACCAGAAGGCACTAGAATGGTTCAATCGTTCGGCGCAGCAGGGGAACCTTTCGGCAAAACAAATGCTTCAGACACTGTCACAAGACAAACCCACGCCTTGATAAACAACGGGTCAGGTGCCGCATTAATTCATTGAGTAAAATACAAGCAGATAACTGTAAAATTATCAGCAAGAATTGAGCCAGACGCCGTGATCGAAATAAGGCATGTACCCAATGCATTCAACACAGAGTTTAGACCAGCCAAGGTGCCCACGTTATAGACATGCCTAACAGTAGCAGTTCAAACGATAAGCTGTTTTTTTACTTTTCATTGGCTCTACTGTCAGCCCTATCGCTGGCACTCTTCTGGCCGGCGCTGGGTCATGATTTCCTGATAAATTGGGATGACCGGCAGTATATTCTGGAAAACGACGCCATCAGGGGGCTGACAGCTGAACACCTGAAAGCGGCGTTCACAACCTTTTCCCTCGGCAACTACGCTCCACTCCACCTCGTTTCCTATATGATCGACTACGAAATTTGGGGGATGCGGCCTTTCGGATTCATTCTCACCAACATAGTGCTGCACACGCTCAACGGCTTGCTGCTGTATGCGTTCCTCCGACGGTTAGCAGGGGAGAGAATATGGATATTCTTTGCTAGCCTGATCTTCCTGCTGCACCCGGTGCAGGTCGAAACGGTCGTCTGGGCCGCGGAGAGGAAGACCGTGCTGGCGATGTCCTTCTTTCTGGCCAGCCTGAGCTGCTACCGTGAGTACCGAGAGGGTAGCGGAGGCTCCACACGGGGCTGGTACCTGCTATCATTGATCTCTTTCCTTGCGGCGCTGTTGACGAAATCAGTGGTTGTGGTCATGCCGCTGGTCATCCTTCTTTTCGACCTGTGCTACGGCGGCGGGCGATGTCTCAAAAAAAGCATTGTCGCCGTGGTTCCGTTCATGGCCCTTGCCGCTTGGACCGTTTTCATAGCCCTGATCAGCCACTCGGAAACACATGGCGGTATAACCACGTATCACGGCGGCAGCCCCTTTGCCACATTTTTGACGATGATCCCAGTACTGCTCAGTTACCTGCGTCTTGTCTTTTGGCCTACTGATCTAAGTGCCTTCTATGATGTGCCGATCAAGAGCGGTATTGATGCAGCAGTAGCGTTGGCTGCTGGGGCGTGCGCTATGTTGATCTGGCTTGGATGGTGGCTCTACCGGCAGAAAAGGGAACACTTCTTCTGGTATGCGCTCTTCTTCGTAGGCCTGATCCCGGTAAGCCAGATCGTTCCCATCGTAACCTTGATGAACGACCGCTATCTTTACTTTCCGATGCTGGGCGCTGCGGCATATTTGAGTGGCACGGTGCTGCCCAGCGTCACCTGGAAGGAATGGGTAGGCTCCGGAAGGTCCATGCTGCGCGTGCTCTTAATGGCCGGGTTGATCGTCGCATGCGCCGTTGTCAGCTCCCTCAGAATTGGTGTCTGGCAGGACAGTTTCACGCTTTGGGGCGATGCGGTGAAAAAGGCTCCGGCTGTGGCCCTGACCCACGATGGTTTCGGAGAAGGGCTACTACAGAGGGGACTGGTAGACGAGGCCATTAACCAGTTCAGAACTGCATTGAGACTGTACCCTCCTGCTATAAAACTCCGGGAGGGTTCCGGGCCGCGAAATGACGTCGCCAACACGCACAACAATCTGGGTGCAGCCTATGGCACCAAAGGCTTGACGGACAGTGCCATTGAGCAGTTTCGCATGGCGATAAAGCTGAATCCTCAACTCGCTAAAGCCTGGTTCAACTTGGGTAACGCTCAGGCAAACACTGGGCGGATGAATGAAGCGCTACTGAGTTTTGAAACCGCGGTACGCCTCGATCCTCGAAATAAGGCATACCAAGCGAACCTGAAGCTGACACGTGATATTAACTCTTTCAGTGAAATCACGAAGCAGCCAGACCAGGGAAATTGAAAAGAAACACAAGCCGGGTCTTTGCAACAGTTCCCGGCTTGTGTGTAGCGGCCATCCCTTCTCCGGATAAACTGACAAAGGGCCTTTATTTCGGTTCATCCGGTAATTTCAGGGAAAGCTGCTCTTATCTTGAGAAAGAAGTAATCGTGGCCCCGGAAGCCGTGAGCCATTATCTTGATTACTTTGATCTTGTTGTTTGTGCCCTTCGAAGCTGCCTGTTTGGAGCGGCCACTGGCATTGGTTTAGAATCCCTCTCTGGTAGTTCGAGCCGCCGGGTAAAAAGCGCCAGCGGATTTTCCACTCTCCAGCGCCCTTCGGCTCCACTGACCCCAAAACATCTCAGCCTCTTCGAGACATGGGGGGCTTCATAGTTTCATGAAGTCTTCCTTAAGTAGTTAAACCGTGAAGAAATTGTTGTTGGCCTCAAACAGCTTTTGGAGGCGAAGCATGTCTGCGTCTTTGGCGTTTTCAGCTGTTGCGAAGAGCAATAGCCATCGTGCTGTTTCTACAACCTTTCTTACTTTCTTGTCTTTTCTTAGCCTGCTTGCTTCATCCACCGAACTCTGTCTATTACTTCTCTGCGAAATTTTGCGGCAGAGTGGAAGAGGTCGCTGACGCTCTTGGCTTGCGGGGAGTGCTCTTTGTTCTCCTCCTCATGGAGACCATTATGTCCATAACGACGGCTTTCAACCGTTCGCATCCGTCTTCGCCTAACAAGTTGAAGAAAGGGCGAATGCTCTCCCTACTCCTGCCTTTACCTATACAGAGTACTTCCTTCCGGCTCGGCTCGACTATTACCGTTGTGTAGCGATGTCCCTTGTACAGAGCGAATTCGTCCATCCGATGACCTCGACCATAGACGGATCGACGGTTCCAACTCGATCTCTCGGCGAGCGCTTGTCAATCGTCCTTCATCTGGTTCCACGATAAACCCATATATGCAGCGCTTTATAGCAACGAAATCGCAAAGCTTGGCGACGCTTGCTGCCAGCCTAGTAGTAACCCTCGCATATTTCCCCCCAGGAAAGATTCTTAAGAGCAGGCCCACCGTGCGGACACAACAGTTTTGTAGAAGAACGACCAGAAAGGTCTGAGCATCCAGAGGTTGGCCGGTCGCGCCAGGTCCTCTTTGCGTTTTAATATACCGTAGAACCGTGTTGACCACAGGGGACTGAGACCATATTGCCTCGAATGGTGGACCCAACTCGAGTTCAATGCGTTTCTGGTTGCCGTCCCTCGATGGACCGAGTTCAGCTACACGATATCCTTCCCAGCCTCCAGCGATTGAAATGTAGTCACAAACTGACAACGGCAGCCTCCTGCGTATCGAGATTGGTGGGGACCATCTAGATACAGCAGTGCTGCCGCTGTCGTTTATAAATCCTCGCGGAATTCTCAGAAGAACATTTATTTCTTGATTGTCGCTTCTTCTAATATCACTTTGTACTTATAACCCGATCCGAAATCTTTATTCCTGAAGAGTGTGCCGGAAATGATAATTACATCACCTGCCTTAGGGAGTTCCTTAGAGGTGACCACCAAGTCGTTGGTCTTGCTGAACGCTTCACCCGTTCCATCCTGCAGATGTATCCAGTTTTTGCCCATTATCCCACTAGAAACCTTCATTACCTTCGCCTTTACTGTGACCAGTTTCTTGTCCAGATCAACGCTCTGTTCATAGCATTGGGCTACGGTATACATGTTCTCACCCTTTGACTGATCGATCACGATCTTTTCTGTAGAGATTGGCACAGCCACATTGCTGCCCATTGACTTCTTATTGAGCAATTCCGCCTCGGCGGGCGTCAATATTCTGTTGCAGAACATGATCTTATCGAAGGTGCGGTTGAGGGCTTTGGACTGAAAATTCATCATCGGTGTGCAATTGACGGCGCTAATCTCTTGTCCCACAGCCAAAGGCATTGCAGGGAACGCCGCCCAGCCATTCTTCCCGTCTTTTTCCAGGTTAACATATGTATAGTCACCGCTTGTCATCGTTTCGACGATCTTACCGCCGATGCCGGTAGCCACATCGTTACCCATCCCCGGCCTCCCATCAGGTTTTGCCTGCTCTGCTTCCTGCACTGCAGCTGCGCAGGTTCCTGCAACCGACATAGAGAGAATAAGAGAAAAAAATAACCTGTTTACATAGTGCTTCATTGTGTACTCCCTGTCTTTTGATGCCGCCCAAGGGCCGCGGAAACTATCTTGGGCATACTAGCATCCTTTGCCACATATTGGCAAGCCAACAGTACGCAATAACGCTCTACCCTCCTCAATCGATTTCTCTGGAAATGGTTCCATGAAAGATGATAGAAAGAATTCATGTCAAGGCGCAATTTTCTCATCTGGATTACCGCAGTGGCGGTAGGGGCGGTTACCCCTGCGTTGGTGGTGCTTGCAACAGGTCACACCCTCGTCTGGCGCGACTCCTCGAAACTGTTCCAGCCGATCCGGCCGCTCGTCGTAGATGCACTACGAAATCTTCAACTGCCGCTCTGGAACCCGTATGAAGTACTCGGCATTCCTCTCTTCGCGCAGCTGATGCACGGTGTTCTCCATCCTGTATCCGTGATCGGTGCATTCCTGTTCCCCCAGGCTGGTTTGGATGTTTTTATAACCATTTACATCATGCTGGCCGCCATCGGTGGCGCGCTCCTGGCCCGCCTGCTCGGTGTTTCATACGGAGCAGCCGCGCTGGCCGGCCTCGGCTTCGGCCTTTCTGGGTATGTGCTTGGATTGAGCTCAAATACCCAGTACCTGTGCGCCGCAGCCACGGCCCCGTGGTGCATTGCGGCAATCAGGGGGGCTGGCGACGAGCGCCGCTTTGGTGTTGTCATCGCTGCCGCAGCAACGGCAGCGATGCATCTCGCGGGAGACCCCCAATGGACAATCGTTGCGCTGTTGCTCGGCACGGCGCTGGCTTTGGAGGGGGGGGCGGGGCGCGGTTTCAGGAGAGCCCTGACAGGCATAGCCGTCGGAACCGCGCTGTCCGGCCTGCAACTGGTCCCGACGCTGCTGTTTTTACGCGAAACCACCCGCGGGGTTGATCTGGACTTATTCGACCGGCTGCAGTGGGCTCTTCCGCCATGGCGCATTCTTGAGTTTATCGCGCCGGGTTTTTTCGGCAGTCCCGGCCAAGGGGTGACCAAATGGCCTGTATTCATGTGGCTTGGCGGGCTTGCCAGGCCGGGGCTGGAGATGCCTTTCTTGCCCAGCGTACATATGGGGGCATGCATGCTTCTGCTGGCGCTCGCAGGGGTAGCGCATTCACGCATAACTAGGATACTCGGTGTTTCAACCCTGATAGCACTCTGGTTGGCGCTTGGCACCAGCCTCGGGGCAGAACAGCTCACACATCTCATGCCGGTATGGGGCAAGTTTCGATACGCTGAAAAAATGGTCGGTCCCCTAACCCTCTGTCTCTCACTGCTGGCCGCTTTCGGCGCCGAGCGGATCGCACAGCGCCCTTCAAAACTATGTTTGCTGTTTGCTGCAGGCGTCGGCTTTGCATGTCTAGGGCTGGCGCTGCTGCTGCCCAACTGGCAGGGACTCGAAACATTATTGACGGGAACCGCTGCCAATGGCGCTGCACCGCAGGCGATCCGTAATCTTGCGAGAGGACTGGTTCACGCAGGCGTGCCGCTCCTTGCGCTTGCTTGCCTGATCGCCGCTGCTGGGCACTGGGCTGCAACGCGCTCTCTCTTCCCCGCGGCTGCCGCAGGGCTGGTCTTCGCACAGGGGCTTTTCAGCGCGCACTATGCATTGCACGCAGGAACTCGCTCCGTCCTTGACCCGTTGCCCTTGCAGAAAGTCGCAATCAGCGGCGAGCCGACCAGAATTGTGACACCATTTGAAGAAAACTACAATTATCAGATGGGGATAGACGAATTCGACGCCCAGACAGGCGGCCAATCCCACATGGGAGCACCGTCATACAATGTTGCATCGCACATTGACCAAATCAATACCTATACCGGGCTGCGCCCCCGGCGCTTTGATCTGTTGATAGCGACTCTTAATCGCCAGTTTGGCATCCAGGCCTTAACCGCCTTGAGGCGCTATGCACTGACCCATGTGATCATCAAGAACCCGCACTCTGACAATGAAGCCGAGGTGGCAAGGGCTGCGAGCACAGGTGGCAACAAAGTGCTGGAAAATCCCGACTGGGACTTTGCAGGATGGCAAGTCCCTCACCGTCCGTGGGCAATGTTTGCGGAGCAGGTCACACTCGTGCCAGGAGAAAAAGAAGCGCTGGAGGCGTTGACCGGCATTCTCGAACGGGGGGGGGCATCGGTAGTTCTCGAAGGTGCATCACCGGCAGGAGCTCTTGGGGCAGGCTCGGTTCTCGCCAGTACTCGCCTGTCCAACCATCTGCGGATCGAGGCAGTCTCAAAAGAAGATGGTATTCTGGTCGTCAATGACTCGTATTGGCCTGGCTGGCGTGCAAAAATAGACGGCAGGGATGTGCCGATATGGCGGGCTGATTATGCGGTCAGAGCTGTGCCTTGGCCCGCTGGGAAACACGTACTAGAAATGAACTATGAGCCGCGAGAGGTGCGTATTGGCCTGCTTATCAGCGTGGCAGGAGGAATTGCCCTGATTTCATTAGCGGTCGTGGAATGGCGACGATTACGGGTGACAGCACCGTAAAGTAACCCGATTGACACTGAAGGTTTAGGACCGACATGGCTGCAGTGTATTATGACAGGTTCATCCCTACGTGAAGCGACGACCGCTCCACCAGTGATTTTTTGAAGCGTTACTCGCTACTGTAGCCGTTTTTGCTCTTTTACAACTCGTTACTGGTCAACCAGAGGCCCCCCAAGAGGCATCTTTCCAGCCTCAGGCGACAAGGCCGAGGTTCCTCATTCGGAATAGGTTGTTAAGTGGCGGTCAGTAGGCCAAGTTCGTGGCGATCTTCTCTATTTAAGAACTACAGGAATCGATGGTGGGAATACCAATCCAAGAAGGCTTTGGCTGTATGAAGAAGGCAGGCAGGACACGCAATGTACCGACGCAGTCACTGAGCGAACCCTTTGGTCTCGTACTCCTTGTCAGCGCCCAAGGTCATGCGTTGGGTCGTTCTGTCAGTCGCTGCAGCATCTTTTAGTAGCTTCGCACTCACCGGTATCACTCACTTAGGTTACCGTGGTCTTCACGATCAGACCGCTACGATTTTCATCAACGTATGTCTTTGGCAGGACAACTTTGCCTCTTTCGTCCTACCCTGCGATAGAGGCGGGCATCGAGGTCGGTATCGGAGGTATGGGGTTCGTTACTGGGCTTCCTGCCCTTGAAATCTACGTCATGATTTTTGCACGCACCCGATGACGGCATCGGCGTCCAAGCCTCGATAAGAGGGCTATCTACGGTGTGGACACCAGGTGCTTACGCTTTGCCTGATCAAGGGTCCGGGATAGGATTAGAAATCACGGTGTTTCAATTCTTTTCAAAGCAAGTTTGGCGTCCTGGTTCCCCTGCCGCGAAGATTTCTTGTACAGCTTAATGGCTTCATTGAGGTTCTGTTCGACCCCCTGGCCCCGTTCATAGAGACGCCCCAAGCGGTACTGGGCCGGCGCACTGTCCTTGTCGGCAGCTTTATGATACCAGGCGGCAGCCTCGGTAAAATCGATTTTTACCCCATGGCCCTTTTCGAACATTACGCCAAGCATATATAGTGATTTGACATCGTCATCCGATGCCTTGAACTCCCGCAAGGCTGTTTTGTAATCGCCCAGCCGGTAGGCCTCCATGCCGTCAAAGTATGCGGCTCCTGAAAGGGTTGGACCCGTCAAAAGTAAGCAGGCACACCACAGCATAATACATATGAGTCGTTGCATCACTAATCCTCCGGTTGCGCTTGATTTTGACCGTGCTTCGCCAAACGGTTCAGAACGGGTGCTGTTCTTTTATAATTTTGGCTTGAATGTAATAGCAGCCCGATTAATTGTCAAGACCTTCACGCGCTGGTGTACCGCAGCTGAGCGCACGCTACGATCCAACGGTGTATGGTGCGGTACAAATAGCCAAGATCCATATTTTGCTGGCACTAGCCTATCAAAACATGGTAATTGAAACCACAGTTAGATGATCTTCGGCCGGTTCCAATTTTCCTTGGGCCCTATACGATTCTGTAGAGGCACAGTGTGTGCGGCCAATCCCCCTGGGCCTGCGATTGTCTTTTTTGTATGTCATGCATCAACGGCCGACAGCTTCAGGTTGCATGCAAGTTCGGTTCATTGCAAAAGGGCGATCCACCCAGGTGGCATGCTTTTGGATGTTGGAGAAATGAAGCGATACTACTCTGAAAAAATAACGCCCCATCTGCTTCCAGCAGCGGTTTTACTCGTCATTACCATAGCCGTCTATATTCGCATCCTAGGACATGATTTCCAGATCTTTTGGGACGATCAAAAATACGTCCTGGCCAATCAGGCGGTGAAAAAACTGACCCTTGAGAACCTGAAGAGTGTGTTCGCCCGTAGCTATCTCGGCAATTACGCCCCGCTTCACCTGATTTCGTACATGATCGACCATGTGGCCTGGGGCATAAAGCCGGCGGGTTATTTCCTGACAAACATCACCCTCCATGCCTGTAATGGGCTCATCCTATACATGCTCCTCATCAGGCTCGGTTTCAGCCGCTTGCAGGCCTTTTCCTCGGGATTCATTTTTCTCATCCATCCGGTGCAGGTCGAATCCGTGGCCTGGATATCAGAACGCAAGAACCTGCTGGCGATGTTTTTCTGTCTGTGCGGTTTTGCGGCGTACATCACCTACCGACAGCGCGGCCGGGATGGCGGAGGGAAAGCGTACCTGGCCAGCTTTACTTGCTTTGTATGCGCGTTGCTTTCCAAATCGGTCGCTGTCATCTTTCCGCTCCAGCTGCTTCTGTATGACCTCTGCTACGTGGAAAGGTCAAAGCGCGACAAATTGCATCTGGCAATCATCCCGTTCTTCTGTGCCGCTGCCGCCATGGCCTGGGTGACTATGCAAAGCCAGCTTCCGGGCGAAATGCCGGGGTTGGGGGGCGGCCGCACCGGCTACCACGGTGGTAGCCGGCTTGCGACATTTTTCACGATGCTGACCGTGTTAACCCGTTACGTGAAGCTTCTGTTTTGGCCGACAGGGCTCAGCACAATCTACGACCCGCCCGTGCGAACGGGAGTTGATGGCGCCGTGCTGCTGGGGGCAGCTATTCTGGCCCTTCTGGTGGCGGTTGGAATCATGCTCTATCGCAGGCAGCGCGGGCTTTTGTTCTGGTATAGCCTATTCTTCATCGGACTGCTGCCGGTTTCCCAGATCGTCCCGATTGTTACGCTGATGAACGACCGTTATCTCTACTTCCCGATGCTGGGCGCTTCAGTATGCTTCGGCAGCCTGGCCTACTGGTTTGAGACCTGTTCCGGCGCTCAAAGGGCACTGGCACTACTGCTGACCGGATTGGTATTCACGGCTCTGGCCCTGCTCTCATTTTCACGGGCCGGGGTCTGGAAAAACGACCTGACGCTCTGGAACGACGCGGCACGCAAGGCGCCTACCCACTATGTGGCACTCTATGGCTGGGCCCAGGCACTTCAGAACTCGGGCGATCTGGATGCGGCGCTTCCGGTATACCTGCGCATTCTGCAGAAAAATCCGCGTCATCTTGACACCTTGGCCCATCTCGGCTCCCTGTACCGGGCCAAGAACATGCCGCTGGCGGGGCGCCCCTACCTGCTGGACGTTACCCGCTATTACCCGAAACTGCCCCAAGGATTTCTCGAACTCGGCGCGAACTACTACCAGTCCGGGGACCTGGGAGATGCTGAAACAGCCTTCCGGAAGGCGCTGACCTTGCAGCCGGAGTCAAGGGAAGCCAACCTTAAGTTGGGCATAATCACCTTGCGGACACGCCGGTTGGCCGATTCCAGGTTTTTTTTGCAAAAGGTTGTTTCCCATTCTGGCACGAATGCCGACGTCGAATACAACCTGGCCTGCGTAGAGTCGTTGAGCGGCAACAGGCGTGCTGCGCTGCAACACCTGCAGTCATCACTTGCGCTGGGATTCAGTGATAAATACGCACTTATCCATGACCGTGATCTTGACGCTATACGCACCTTGCCGGAATATGCTGGGTTAATTAGTTCGCTGACCCGATAAGGACAGGAGGAAGGAATGCCCGCCGACGTGAAACCTTTTCACGCGAGAAAGAATCCGTTATTCGCCTGCACGTCAATGATTACCATGATTGCAGCGTGCCTGATCATCCTTTTGTATGGACAGGCCTCGGCGAGCCCGGATCAGGCGGTTTCGTCTCCGCCGTTGCAAACCGCCTGCGTCACCTCCGAATGCCACAAAGGGATGGGGACCTTGTCGTACGTCCATGGCCCGATTGCCCGCGGAGAATGCACCTACTGTCATGTTCAGACCGGAAAACACTCCTTTAAACCTATTTCTGACAGCGGCAAACAGTGTGTCGAATGCCACGAGCAGGGCGCACCCCTTGCCGTGGTCCACCAGCCGGTTAAACAGAGGCAATGCATAAAATGCCATGATCCTCACCAATCCGCCAACAAGTACCAACTGCGTGCAGCGGGGGCGGATCTCTGCTTTCTGTGCCACAAAAAATCCATTGCCGGCAGTACGTTCGTCCATGGGCCGGTGGCCGTCGGCAGTTGCAACGCCTGCCACGCCGGTCATCAGAGCCAGATGAGAAAGCTGCTTCTGATCGATGGCAATGACCTCTGCTTTTCGTGCCATACCGACAAGGCGGATCAGTTAAAAAACGCGAAATTTCTGCATGACCCGGTCAAACAGTCGTGCCTGTACTGCCACAACCCCCACAGCGCTCCCTATCGCTATATGGTGAAAGCCGACAGTACCAACCTGTGCTACTCCTGCCACCGGCAGAAGAACAATGAGATCTTGGCCGCAAGCGTCAAGCACAAGGGGCTGGATACCGACAAGGGGTGTACTGCCTGCCACGACGCCCACGCCAGCGAACATCCCAAAATGCTCGTCAAACAGTCGGGCGACCTCTGCCTTGGGTGCCATGACCGCGTCTATACCTCAGCCAGCGGGCGACTGGAGAACATGAAGGAACTGCTGGAAAAAAACAAGGACCATCATGGCCCGATACGACAAAATGACTGCTCCGGCTGCCACAATGCCCACGGTTCAAACTACTTCAGGATCCTGCGAGAAAATTTCCCGCCGCTTTTCTATGCAGGCTACGACCCGGACAATTACAAGCTGTGCTTCATGTGCCACGAAAAGTCGCTTGCCAGTGTAAAACTGACCACAACTTTGACCGGATTCAGGAATTACCAGAAGAACCTTCATTTCGTCCATGTCAACAAACCGGTCAAGGGACGCACTTGTCGTGCATGCCACGATGCCCACGCCACCAACAACCCGCGCCACATCAGGGACTCCGTGCCGTTCGGCTCAGCCAACTGGAATCTTCCGGTGGGATTCACAAAGACGGACGGGGGGGGGAGTTGCCTGCCCGGCTGTCACAAGAAGTTCTCCTATGACAGGGAGCATGAAATCAAGAATTGATCTTCGGCCGGCACGCCGGGGGAGCATCCCGGGCAGGGCGATATTTTGGCCTGTAAGCTGCTGGCCTGATCTGATATAGTGCAACATTCGAGCAGAACGCATATAAAAACTGGAGCGTGCCGTGTCCAAGCGGTCAGGTATAACAATTTTGCCCGGCGTATGCCTTGCGATGGCACTTGCCCTCTGCCGGCTGACAGCATACGGCGGCCAATCGGCGCCGGACGAGACGCCGCAGGTGAGGATGGCGGTGAGCGACGACGCCCTGGCCGCAGCACGGGCTATGCTGGCGGTCGATGTCACCAGTGCTGCCGCCAATGCCAAGCTGGGGAATGCTTTGTTGTTACGGGGTGAATTTGATGCGGCGCTCGGCTATTTTGAAACGGCACTCAGGATCAATCCCGGAAATGTCGAGGCAATGGCCGGCAAGGGGACGGTTCTAGCCCGGAAGGGTGATCTCGCGGCAGCCGAGAAACTGCTCCGGGGGGCCTTGCTCCAGAGCCCCGACCCGGTCCGGCTACATTATGAACTCGGCCTGATCTATCAGAAACAGGGTGATTTCAACCGGGCGGTGGCCGAATTCAAAGAGGGGATCAGTAAATTCCGGCAGGGGAGACGGTAATGGCAGAGCTTCCGTGCAGAAAAAAATCCATGGCGAAAACGACTTTCATGCCGACAATCCTGTTCATCGGGGTGCTGCTGGTGTGCGGGCTGGCCAACACCCCGGCCGCTGCCGCACTGCAGCGGCTGCAGGTCGGCATGCAGGCGCCTGATATCACTCTCAAGGGAATCCGGGGCGAGAACAGGAGATTCGCCGAACTGAAGGGGGAGAAACTTACCGCCGTGGTCTTCTGGTCGACCTGGAGCTCCAAGTCCGGCGAAGTCCTCGCCCGGATGCAGAAGCTCTATGACCGGTACCGCGACCGGGGCTTTACTGTTATCGCCGTGAATGCTGACGAACAGAACCTGAGCGATCAGACCATCACCGCTGTGAAGGCGATGGTCGACAAACTCGCGCTGGGCTATCCGGTGCTGCTGGACCAGGGGCTGGCGGCATTCAACGACTTTGGCGTCATCGCGCTTCCCTCCACCGTAGTCGTGGATGGCGGCAGGTTCGTTAGGTTCGAACTGTCCGGCTACCCCTTGGAAGGCGCCGAGCAGTTGGCTGAATTCATTGCAGAAACGATCGAAGGAAGGAAGCCGGCCGCTACGGGCACGATTTCGCGCCAGCCCGCCCCTGCGGCAGTCCGGGCTTTCAACATGGCAAAGGCATTGCAGAAGTCGAAATATACCGCCGACAATGCCGAGATGTGGCTGAAAAAAGCCGTCGAAGCCGACCCCGAATTCCTGCTGGCGAGAATCTCACTTGCTAGGGTGTACTCCCAGCGCGGGGCGGATGACCGTGCCAGCACAGAACTGAAACAGGTGCTTCAACGTGACCCCGCCAACGTCATGGCTTTATGTGATTTTGGGCTCATTGCGCTGAAACAGGGGAAAACAGGTGAGGCAGTCACCCTGCTTGAAAAGGCGTTGAAAATATCGAACGCCCTGCCGGAATGCACTACCTATGCGGCACTGGCCCATGGGCGCAGCGGGGATATGGACAAAGCGATGCAGCTGTTTGAACAGGCGGCACAGATCAACCCGCGTGATCCAGTCATTTATGAATACAAGGGAAAACTGCTGGAAGAGAAGGGGCGCATGCCTGAAGCTGCCTCGTCCTACCTGCAGGCCCTCGAAAAGATTCTTCAGGCCCGGTGAACGACACGATTCTCGCAATAGCTCCCGTTTCTGCCCGAACTCTATACCGCAGCCCGGAAGGATATCCCAGCATGACGGTTTTACGGCAACCGACCCGATGAATCAGAAACCTATATTTCGTCGCATGGCAAGTGCATTGTACGCCGTCCTGGCGGTCGCGCTATTCTCTCAGCCTGTACAGGCGACAGTGTCCATGATCACTCCACCTGACAGGAGTGCCGTCACGGGTGAGTGGCTTGCGCTTGTACTCTCACACAGCGGATTCGAACTGGATACCGTGCAGATCTTCGTCAATAACCGCAAGCAGAAGACGGTATCCGTGCCGACGGACCGAAAAATCGTCTGCATTGATGGCGTCATGTTGTCTCCCGGCGAAAACCGGATCAGGGTCGTCACCATAAAGGACCAAAAGAAGGTCGGCGAGCACATACGGACCGTTGCGCTACGCGTGCCGCTCTCACCGGCAAATGTCAGCTTGCCTGAAGGTTTCACCGACTATAAGTTTCATGGCACCACCAGCAAACTCTGCGACGCCTGCCATCGAATCGACTTCAAAGGCCAGGTGGATGCAGCGGGAACCGGCGAAAAATCACCTTGCTACATCTGCCACAAGAAACTGCTGAGCGACAATCCGGTTGTTCATGGGCCGGCAGCGGTATGGTCCTGCCTCACGTGCCATACCCAATTATCCGGCAAGGGCGCGCCCGGCGCCCTGTCAGCAAACAAACGCATCTGCGTGGAATGCCATGAGGAGCCGATTTCTCTCTGGAAATCAAAAAAATACATTCACGGCCCGCTGGTTGACGACGACTGCATCGTCTGCCATAACCCCCATGCCGCATCCTTCAGTTCCCTTTTAAGGAAGAGCCCGTATGACCTCTGCACCACATGCCATGATCTCGTCCCTAAAACCCCGCACGTCATTGAAAGTTTTTCAGGGGGAGGACATCCCCTGCTGCTGCCTCGCAACCCCCTCAAGCCAGGCTCCGAGTTTTCCTGTGTATCCTGCCATAATCCGCATGCCGGTGACTCCCTATTTTTCCTTTCCAACTACAGGGGGCCGGACTACAAAACCGAGTACTGCCGGACGTGTCACACCTTCTGACAGGCGAGGGCGCGGCATCTGCAGGCTGCTTTCGCCCTGGTTCTAGCTACAGGGCCGGCTGTCAGAGAGAGGCAAAGGGGGATGCAGCGGATACAACCCGCCCGTCCTCGGCAAAAACGTAATCAAACAGGATGACGGTCGCACCGGGTTTTTTCCCGGGGAAAAGTATAAGATGCTTCCGATCTCGAGGAAGAATATTATGAAACCAGAAAAATGCACCGTGTGCGGAGGGGCCCTGGTAACCCGGTACCCGGAAGCGCATGATCCCCTGACCGGGGAGGCGTTCGCGGTCGCAGATTGCACCTGGTGTGGTCTGGGGCACACCTCACCGCAGCCTGACGACTTGGGCCGCTACTATGGCCATCGTTATTACGGCAACCGGCATGGCCTGACTTTGCGGCATTGCATCAGCCGGCGCCTCGGCTTCATCGCTGCCGCGCTGCCCGGCAAACCAGGACGGCGGCTGCTCGACATCGGCTGCGCCGACGGCTCCTTCCTACTGGCGGCACGGCATAGGGGCTGGGACGTGGTCGGAACCGAACTTGATCCCCGGGCGGCCCGCCAAGAGGGGCTGGATGTCAAGGAAGACATTGCCGAGTTCCGCGAGGATGCCACCTATGACTGCATCACCATGTGGCACACCCTGGAACACATGCGTGACATACCGCACATGCTGAATAATGTTGCCAGGCTGCTCAAACCGGAAGGGCGGGTGATCATCGCCGTGCCCGACTTCGGCGGCTGGCAGGCGCGGTTATACGGACCGAAATGGCTCCATGTCGACGTGCCGCGCCATCTCTACCATTTCACCATCGGAGCGCTGCGGCACGCGCTGGCCGGGGCCGGCTTCACCGTCCAACGGACCTGGCACCAGGAAATTGAATACGATCTGCTGGGATGGTCCCAGAGCGCCCTCAACTACCTGATGCCGGAGCCGAACGTTTTCTTCGAGACCCTGACCGGCAAACAGGGGGAAACCGGCGGGGGGGGGCGGGTCTACGCCTGCCTGCTCGGTTCTCTGCTTACTCTGCTGTCGCTGCCGGTGCTGACCCTAAGTACGTTGCTGGGCAAGGGCGGGACCCTGATTGTGGTGGCCGCCCCTACGCCACGGATGAACGATAAAAAAACAGAGGAACTATAAAATCTGTTCCAGATAGAAAGGTGACATGACAGCATCTGACAACATTCCCCACAACAGCAATTCCCAGCTCTGGCAGCCGCTCCTGATCCTTCTAGCCGCCACGCTGCTCGTGTATGCGGTCAGCATAAACAACGGCTTTGTCCTGGACGACGAGGTGATTATCGTCAATAACCCCCAGACGCTGACTCTGCGGAGCATTCCGGACGTACTGCTTTCTCCGGATGTGGTCAAACCGTATTACCGTCCCCTCAACCGGGCCACCTATCTGCTGGACTATCAACTGGCCGGCATGAACCCCGCGTGGTACCACGGCGTCAACATCATCATTCACCTGGGCAACGTGATCCTGCTCTACTTGGTCTGCCGCCGCTTTCTAGCGGACCCGAAAGCGGCGCTGATCGCCGCACTGCTCTTTGCCGTGCACCCGGTCAACACGGAAGCTGTCAATTTCATTTCGGCCCGTAACACCCTGCTGGCACTCTTTTTCAGCCTGGCGTCACTGCTCGCTTTCGTGAAAGCCCGGGAAAGGGGGCTGCGCTTGCCGCTTTTGTCGGCGTTGCTCTTCTTCTGTACCCTGCTCAGCAAGGAGACCGGCCTCATGCTGATCGCAGTGATTGCGATCTACTGCCTGGTTGCGCTGCCTGGACAGGAGGATGATCGGCGGCCGTGGCGGGAACGTCTGCTCACCCTTGTCCCCTTTCTGTTCGCCACACTCGCGTACTTTGCCCTGCGCTCCTACTCCCTGCACGGTATGGTGGGCACAACTGTTCCGGCCGAGGGCCTTCTCAGCCGACTGGCGATAAATTATTACATAGTACCCCAGTACCTCACCCTGTTGCTGTTCCCCTCAGATCTGACCATCTTTCACACGGTGCCGAAAGGGGGACTGTTTGCCTCTCCCTGGTTCCTCCCAGCCTGGGCGGCACTGCTCACTGCCATCTGCCTGATGGTGCGCAGCCGCAACAGGGTCGCGCTTTTCGGTCTTGCCTGGGTCCTGATAAACTATGTGCCGATCTCAAATATCGTCCCGATCCCAAGCGACCCGGTAAACGAGCGTTTCCTCTATCTGCCTGCCATCGGCTTCTTCATGGTAGTCGGTGCCCTGGCCGCATGGGTCCGTTCAACGGATAAGGCCCGCCTGATTTTGTCAGTGGTGGTTGCGACCCTTGTTGCCGCCTCTTCCGCGGTGACGGTCCAGCGTAACCGGGAGTGGAAGGATTATTATTCTCTTGCAGCTAGCGGGGTAAAAAACAATCCCGGTTCAGCCGAGGCGCACTACCATCTCGGCACCGCCCTGAAAGACAAGGGCGATCTTGAGGCAGCCCGTAGGGAATGGGAATCGGCCCTTCGCATCGATCCGGCCAACTCGGACTCCCTGACCCAGATGGGAACGCTGGCCGCCATGAAGGGGGACCTGCGGAGCGCAGAGCGGTATTACGCCATCGCACTGCTGTCGCCGAACGGCAAAGCTGACCCCTACAAAGCGATGGCGCATTTCAACCTTGGCAAGATCTATGAAATATGGGGCCTACCGCAGAAGGCACTGCAGCAGTACGAACAGTTCATGCAGGTTGTGCCCATGACCTATCTCGAATACAAAACGGATGGCGAGCAGCGGATCGCACGGCTGCGCCGGGCGTTGTCCGGAGCCCCGACCAGATAACCGCAGGGAGGAAGTGCAGTGCCCGTTCAAACCAGCCATCATCACGAAGGGGTATCACTATGGGGCAAAACAGTGCTTGCTGCGCTGCTCGTCCTTACCGTGTCGCTTGTGTACGGTCAGGTGTACCATCATGGTTTTCTGAATTATGACGACCACCTGTATGTCACCGACAATGCCACCGTCAAAGCCGGGCTGACCCGGACCGGCGTTCTTTGGGCGTTCACAACGACTTCGGCAGCGAACTGGCATCCCCTGACCTGGCTGTCCCACATGCTGGATGTGCAGCTCTTCGGCGTCAACCCTTCCGGGCATCACCTGACCAGTGTATTCCTGCACATCCTGAACACGCTCCTGCTGCTGTGCCTGCTCTACCGTACAACAGGCGAGTATCTTAAGAGCTTTTTCGTTGCAGCTCTCTTTGCGCTCCATCCGCTGCATGTCGAATCAGTCGCCTGGATCGCCGAACGCAAGGATATGCTGAGCGCCTTTTTCATGCTGGCGACCATCCTGCTGTACAGCCTTGACCGCGAGAAACCTCGCGCCGTTCTCTACCTCTCCGCCCTCATGGCGTATGCTGCCGGGCTGATGGCCAAACCGATGCTGGTCACCCTTCCCTTTGTGCTGCTGCTGTGGGATATCTGGCCATTGCAGAGGTTCAGGCCATGGGGAAGGGGGGATGATGAACAGAGAACTGTCCCGGTCGTTCGGTTGGTGATGGAAAAACTCCCCTTCTTTGTCCTTTCGCTGCTGTCGTGCGGCGTCACCTATTATGCTCAGTTTCAGGCAGGCGCGGTGGCCTCGATCCATACGATGCCGTTCCCGTTCCGCTTGATCAACGCCCTGCTCAGCTATGTCAGGTACCTGGGCAATATGATCTGGCCGGAGAACCTGGCGATCATCTACCCGCTGCCAGCAACCCTGACGATCGCCAGCGGCCTGCTGACCGGTCTGGCCCTCCTTGCCCTTTCTGTTGTGGTCTGGCACCTGCGCAGCCGCCATCCCTACCTGCTGTCGGGCTGGTGCTGGTATCTCGGCACCTTGGTGCCGGTCATCGGGCTGGTGCAGGTCGGGCAGCAGGCTATGGCCGACCGTTATACCTACATTCCCCTGATGGGGATCTTCATTATGATTGCTTGGGGGGTGCCGGCTTGCGCCGAACGCTGGAACCTCCGGCAGAACGCGCTTGTCATTTCGGCCGGTGCGGTTCTTTCTTTACTCGCGGTGTGCACCTGGCACCAGCTCGGGTTCTGGAAGGACAATGTCACCCTCTTTGAACACGCCGGCAGGGTAGTCCCGGGTAATTTCATTGCCTACCGTTTCCTGGGTAGCGCCTTGGCCCAACAGGGTGATATGGCCGGGGCAGAACGCGCTTTTCAGGCCTCGCTGCGGATCAGCCCCGACGACGACCGAAGCCATACCGAATTGGGTGTAGTCCTGGCAAAAGAGCGAAGGTACAATGAGGCGGTTGAGCACTTCTCTGCCGCACTCCGCACCTACCCTGACTCCGTCGATACCCACTTCCAGATGGGCAATGTATTGATCGAGACGGGAAAGCCGGCCGAGGCGATAGTTCACTACAAAGAGGCGCTGCGGCTCAAGCCCGCCGAGGCCGAGATATGCTATTCGCTGGGGCTGGCATTGGCAATGCAAGGCGATATCGCCGGCGGAGTCCGTTATCTGACCAAGGCAGTCACCCTGAAATCCGATTTTCCCGAGGCCCATTACAACCTCGGGATCGCGCTGATCCGAGCGGGGAACATGTCTGATGCGGTGGAGCACTTCAGTGCCGCAGTGCGGATCAACCCCTCCTTTGCGGAAGCCCGCAAGGGCCTGGAAGCCGCACAAAGATTGCTCGTAAAGTAGAGTTTTAGTTGCAGAGAACATCACATCACGACAAAGGAATCAACCATGCTGAACGGGAAAAAGATCATCGTTGTCATGCCCGCCTATAATGCCGAAAAGACTCTGGAAAAAACCTACCACGAAATCCCTTTAGAGATCGTCGACGACGTGATCCTGGTGGATGACGCCAGCCGCGACCGCACCTCGGAGATTGCCCGTAGCATCGGCATCCATACTATCGTGCATACAAGGAACAAGGGCTATGGCGGCAACCAGAAGAGCTGCTACAAGGCCGCTCTGGAACTGGGGGCGGATATTGTCATCATGGTTCATCCCGATTACCAGTACACTCCCAGACTGATCCCGGCCATGGCCTCCATGATTGCCTACGGCGAATTCGATGCGGTGCTGGCCTCGCGCATCTTAGGGCCTGGCACACTGGAAGGGGGCATGCCGGCTTACAAATACATTTCCAACCGTTTCCTGACTCTTTTCGAGAACATCTTGCTGCACCACAAACTTTCGGAATATCACACCGGCTACCGTGCCTTCAGCCGGGAAATCCTCGAAAAGCTGCCTCTTGAGAAAAACTCTGACGATTTTGTCTTCGACAACCAGATGCTTGCCCAGATTATCTGGTTCGGCTACCGCATCGGAGAACTCACCTGCCCCACGAAATATTTTGAAGATGCCTCGTCGATCAACTTTCGCCGCAGCGTCACGTATGGCCTGGGTGTTCTGAAAACATCGCTGCAGTTCCGCCTCAGCAAGTGGGGGGTCTGCTTGTCAAAAATTTTTGAAAGATGATCGTCAAGGCTCTTTCGCTCGCACGGTTCCGGACAGGATAGAGCAAAGCAGGGTTGGACAAAGCAGGCATTCACCTTGGATTGACATGGCAGCAAGGCCAAAGCAGGTGAGACGTTAGTTTTGACCTTGCATAACTTGATTTAATTGTAGTAGCAAGGGCTAGAAATGAACGAAAGGAAAAACATGAAACTATCTGTCGTCATACCGGTCTACAACGAAAAGGCTACCATCGTTGAACTCTACGAGAGCGTACGGGCCGTGCCCCTGGAAAAAGAGATCATCCTGGTAGACGACTGTTCCACCGACGGCACACGCGAGATCCTCAGCGGACTCGAAAGCGCGGACACACGGGTTGTACGGCACGAGCGCAACATGGGCAAGGGTGCTGCGCTTCGGACCGGCTTCAATAGTGCAACCGGCGATATCGTCATCATTCAGGACGCCGACCTTGAGTACGACCCTGGCCAGTATCCCAAACTGATTCAGCCCATCCTGGAAGGCAAGGCGGATGTGGTCTACGGCTCCCGTTTCGTAACCGGTGAATACCGGCGTGTGCTCTATTTCTGGCATATGCTGGGCAACTCGTTCCTGACGCTCCTCTCTAACATGCTGACCAACCTGAACCTGACCGACATGGAGACCTGCTACAAGGTCTTCAGGCGAGAGGTGCTGGAAAAGATAACCATCGAGGAAAACCGCTTCGGTTTCGAGCCGGAAATCACCGCCAAGCTTGCGAAGCTTAACATTAGGATTTACGAAGTGGGCATTTCCTACGCGGGGCGAACCTATCAGGAGGGGAAAAAGATCGGCTGGAAGGATGGCCTGTCCGCCCTGCGCTGCATTCTCAAGTACAACCTGCTGCGCTAAAGTTTGGGATTTTGAAGGGGGCAAGCAAACTTTGCCCGCCTTTGCCCCCTGGCCGACAAGGCAAAGCAAGAGAAACATTTGCTTTGCCCACTACAAATCTGATGAACAATTGCAGCAGGGCGGCCTGACGGTCACCACACGGAATACCTATATGACAAACCTGTTCCGCAAACCATACATCATCCCGCTGCTGATCACTCTGGTTGGCCTGCTGGCGTACGCCGGTACCTTTTCGGTGCCCTTCCAGTTCGACGATGACGCCTATGTCGTCAACAACCCGGCCATCAGGGATTTCAGCACCTTTCTCTCCCCGGGTGATATAGCCGGGGGCAGTTCCCTCTCCCCCACCAGCATCCCCCCCGCCCTCCGTTCTGCCTTCATGACCCGCATCTTGGGGTATCTGTCCCTGGCGGTCAATTACCGACTGGGCGGGCTGAGCGTGGTCGGCTACCATGTGCTCAACCTGCTGCTGCACATCCTCAATGCCTGGCTGCTCTACGCCATACTGGACCACGCTTTCAGGGGGATGACGTGCGCCCGCACTGAGAGGGAGGGAGAACCTGCCTCCGTTTTGCTGCCCCTGGCCGCGGCGTTGCTCTTTCTCTGCCACCCGATCCAGACCCATGCCGTGACCTACATCACCTCCCGTTTCGTGCTGCTGGCTTCCTTCTTCTCCCTGCTCTCGCTCGCTTCATATATTAGGTTCCGCACAGCTCCGGCGGCACGCGGCCGCTTCTTCCAGACGCTGGCCGTCCTCTCGGCCGCCCTGGGAATGCTGTGCAAGGAGTTCACCTTTACCCTGCCGTTCCTGATCGCCCTCTACGAGGTTTCCTTTTTCCGCGCCGGCCTGCGCGAGCGGTTCCGCTCCCTGGCGCCGCTGGCCTTGACCTTCCCGATCATTCCGCTGCTGGTCTTTCTCCAGAAGGGGAGCGTCACCGCTCTCGACAGCACCATGCGCACCATAACCGCCGCCGACTCATCCCAGATCTCACGAATCGATTACCTGCTGACCCAGTTCCGGGTGATCGTCCTGTACCTGCGGATGCTCATCTTCCCTGCGGGGCAGAACATCGACCACGACATCCCCGTGCAGCACAGCCTGGCCTCCCTACCGGTGCTGGCCTCGCTCCTTTTGCTCCTGTCACTTTTTGCATGGGCAGCTTGTAGACTGTTTCGCTCGTTGCGGAACAACGAAACGCCGCAATCCCGGATCATCCCCTTCGGGATCATCTGGTTCTTCGTGGCCCTCTCGGTGGAGTCCAGCATCATCCCCTTGGGGGAATTGCAGGCCGAATACCGGCTCTACCTCCCCTCCATCGGCGTCATCATGGCCGTCACCACCCTCGGCGCCGCGTGGTCGCGTCGATATGCCCGAGATGAAAAACCATTCTGCATCATCGCGGCAATTCTGATCGTCGCGCTCTGCGCGGCGACAGTGGTGCGCAATCGGGTCTGGCAGAGCGAGATTACCCTCTGGCAGGACGCTGCTGCAAAGAGCCCGGCCAAAGTCAGGCCCCATCAGAACCTGGCTCTCTATTACGGCATGCAGGGGCTCCTCGACCAAGCACGCCGGGAACTGCAGCAGGCTTTGGTTATCGAGCCGGGCAACTTTGAGCTGCACAACAACCTGGGGATTGTTTACAAGCAGATGGGGGATTTTAACAACGCCATCAAGCAGTACCAGACCGTGCTGAAGCTGGAACCGGGGGACGCCATGGCCCGCTATAACCTGGGAAATATCTACCTGGCCCAGGGCAACCTCGCCGGGGCGATCCGGGAATACCAAGCCTGCGCCGCCATCATCCCCGACTACGACGAGGTCCATCACAACCTGGGCATCGCCCTTGACAGGAGCGGGCGGAGCGCCGAGGCGATCATCGAATTACAACGGGCGGTCAACCTCAATCCCCAGAACGCCAACGCCAGGAACAACCTGCTCCGGCTGACGGGGAAACGGTAAAAACCGTACAGGCGACCCGCCGCCCCGGTCTTGCCGGAATACGGTCAGTGCTCATCGAACAATGAAAGGAATCCCATGCGCCCAGCCCATCTGCTCTGCATTTTGATGCTTCTGGTCACTTTGGCGGTCTATGCCCAGACCGCCAACCATGATTTCATCAACTTTGACGACACGCTCTATGTCACGACTAACCCGGTGGTCAAGGACGGCCTCAAAGCCTGGACCATCGCCTGGGCTTTTACTGCCACCACCGCCTCTAACTGGCACCCGGTCACCTGGCTCTCCCATATGACCGATGTCCAACTGTTCGGCCTCAACCCCTACGGCCACCATCTGACCAGCGTGATCATCCACACCCTCTCGGCCCTCTTGCTATTCCTGTTGCTCGCGCAGATCACTGCCGCACCTTGGCAGAGCCTCTTTGTGGCGACCCTGTTTGCACTGCACCCGCTGCACGTGGAATCGGTGGCCTGGGTTGCCGAGCGTAAGGATGTCCTCAGCGGGCTTTTCTGGACCTTGACCCTGCTCCTGTACGCCCGCTATGTCAAAAATCCTGGTGCCGGCCGCTACGGTGCGACCCTGGCCTGCTTCGCTGTCGGACTGATGACCAAGCCGATGCTGGTGACCTTGCCGCTGGTGATGCTGCTGCTGGACTGGTGGCCGTTGAACCGTTTCTGCCCGGCAGAGGGCGGGGGAACTGCCGCAGCAAAACCGGCAGTCTTTAAACTGGCGATGGAGAAAATCCCCTTTCTGCTGCTCTCGGTGCTCTCCTCGGCATTTACCATCTACGCCCAGCACCACGGCGGGGCGATGGCGACTCTGGACAAAGCCCCACTCGGGCTGCGCTTCGGCAATGCCGTGATCGCTTATGCCACCTACATAGTGGACGCCTTCTGGCCCCATGATCTGGCCATGCTCTACCCCTTTCCCACATTCATCCTGCTGGGGCAGCTGGTGGGCGCCGCCCTGCTGCTGGCACTAATCTCGGCAGGGGTGCTCTACGTGGGACGCCGCTTCCCTTGGCTGGCGGTTGGCTGGCTCTGGTTCCTGATAACCCTGCTGCCGGTAATCGGCCTGGTCCAGGTCGGCGGCCAGTCCCATGCCGACCGCTATACCTACATCCCCTTGACCGGCCTGTTCATCATGCTCGCGTGGGGAGTCCCGCAGCTGCTGGAGAAGTGGCGCTGCCGCCGGGAAGCCCTGATGATTTCAGCCGGACTGGCCGTCTGCGCCATAACGGCAACGACCTGGGTCCAGATCGGCTACTGGCGCAACAACATCACACTCTACCGCCACACCCTGGCGGTCACCCGCAACAACTACCTGATCCTGAACAACTACGGCATTGCCATGGACCAAGCCGGCGATTACGAATCCGCCCTGCAACTCTACCAGGATGCGCTGCGGATCTGGCCCCGCTCAGTAACTGCCCACAACAACATCGGGACCGTGCTGGAGCGTAAAGGGAGGTACGCCGAGGCGATCGAACACTATCGGGAGGCGTTGCGGCTCAAGCCGGATTACGTGATGGCCGTGGTCAACATGGGCAAATCACTGGCCGGCCTGGGGAAGGTCGACGAGGCCCTGACCTGTTATGAACGGGCCCTGAAGCTGGATCCGTCAAATAGCGACGGGCATCTTCAGCTGGCCATCCTGCTCCTGAAGAGCGGACGCCGCGATGAGGCCCGGCAGCATTACGAGGCGGTGCTGCGGCTTGAGCCCCACTCGGCCAGGGCCCCGGTCAACATTGGCGTCGAGCTTGCCCAGCAGGGGCGATTCGACGAAGCGGCCGACTATTTCAGACAGGCGCTGGGGATAGACCCTGATTCGGTGGAGGCGAATTTCAATTACGGGGTTTTTCTGACCAAACAGAACAGGAATAACGAGGCGGCCGGATACTTCAGGCAGGTGTTACGGATCAAACCGGATTCCGCCATGGCCCGGGACTGGCTGAGACGGTTGAGGCAGTTGGAATGAATATGGCAAGAAACATCGTCCTTGATTCCCGATCAAAAACATTGCCCTTAGGGGCGGAGCAAGGCTTATCAGCTTCGCCCAGCTTTGATCTCAGTGGTAGAAAGGCACAATATAAAGGGCGAAGCAAGTCAAGCTTTTGCTTCGCCCCTGCGGAACCGGACGAACGGAATGGTGCATCTGCAAATCTACTGCATTGGAGGGTGACCTGGTGGCAATGCTGACGGCGTGCCGGCAGCGGGAGCATTTGCTCCTTCCGCGGCCTTGCCCTTCTTGGGCAGGGCCTGAGCAGGCACATCCTCACCCATGGTCTTGAGGAGTCTGCCAGCATCCTGATGCCCGCCGCGGGCTGCTTTTTTCAGCCAGACCACCGCGTTGCCGTGGTCCTTTTCGACTCCCTCGCCATTGACGTACATCAGCCCCAGATTGAACTGGGCCTGGGTGTGGCCCTTCTTAGCAGCCTTGCGATACCACTGGGCTGCGGTTGCACGGTCCTGGGCAAGGTCCTTACCTGAGTCGTAAAAGGTGCCGAGCAGGAACTGCGCCTGTACATGCCCCTTTTCGGCGGCTTTGCGAATCCACTCAATCCCTTGGTTATGATCGGCCTTGACGCCTTCCCCCTTATAATACATGATTCCCAAGTTGTAGAGGGAATTGGGGTTCTTCTGATCGGCCTTGAATTCCTTCATAGCCCATTTGTAGTCTTTCACCCTGTATGCCCCCATGCCAATTCGGTAATCCGCAAGAGCCGGAACGGCCACCAGGATGACGGCTGTCACAACTGTCGCAAGTATGGAACATTTTTTCATAAGTTTTCCTCCGCGCTGGGTTTGACGACGACACATTAAACTACGACTGCGGCTTGAAATCAATTCAAAATATGAACAGCCGTACATAGCGCCCGATGCAACGCGCCAAAATGCAGGCACGACAGCACGGCCGGTATTGGGCTTTGCTCTTATGCACCCTCCTGCACCTAAAACAAGCCGGTTCTGCAACGCAGGGCGAAACCCAGCTCCAGTTTTGCTCTTTACTTGAAGGGTATCAGCAGGTTATGATTAACAGGGTTTTGCAGTTCACCCACACCCTTACACTGAACAGTGAGGTTCTTCCGTGGCATTACGTTTTTTATACATCCTGCCCCTGCTTTCCTTCCTTCATCTGGCGATGGTCCTCCTCCCGGCTCACGCCGCTGGGGAGCAGCCGGGCGCAACAGCCCTCAAACCTGAGCAGCCTGCCGCGGTAAAGGCAGAGGAATACAAGGCCACCTTTCTCCACAAACTGTCGGACTTTTCCGGTGCAAAACCGTTCAACTCCTCTCGGCTCAAGGCTGATCCTGCCAAGGGCGAGGTCTATGTCATTAATGGCGACTCGGTCTCCGTCTTCAACCCCAGCGGCATGGAAATCTTCCGCATTGATTCCGATGCGTCTATCGGCTCGATTGTTGACATCGCGGTCACCAGTGAGCAGAAACTGATGCTGCTGACGAGCAAAAACAACAGGTTTCAACTCATGCTCTGCAACTACCGGGGCGAACAACTGGGTGAAATCCCATTAAAGGGACTTCCTCCTGAACTCACTGGATTCACTCCCAACCGGATCTATGATCGCGACAAGCACTTGTATCTGGTCAGCATGAGCGGCATGCGGCTTGTGGTGACCGATGAGCAGGGTACCTTTATCCGTGCCGTCGACTTGGCCCTGGCGGCCGGCTACTCCGATCAGGAGCGCAACGACACCGGCTTGGGCGGCTTCACCTTGGACCGGGACGGTGGCTTTGCTTTCACGGTCCCGGCCACGGCAAAGCTGCACACAGTGAGCAGTGAAGGCACGAACGGCAGAACCTATGGCCGCCGAGGCAGCCGGCCGGGTCTCTTCGGTGTACCGACCGGTGTCGCCGTGGACCGGAACGGCAACTACCTGGTGGTGGACAAGCTGCGCTGCGTGGTGATGGTTTTTGACCGCAACTTCGCCCTTATTACCGAGTTTGCCAAGCACGGTTTCGGCCCGGGCGACTTGATCGCACCCGACGACCTAATTGTGGACAGCGGCAACCGGGCCTACATCAGCAACCTCCGCAAGCGTGGGGTGGTTGTCTACCAGCTTTCAAGGGAATAATCCATTTCTCCCGCCGCGTACCCCTCTCCCCGCGGGGGACATGTGGCCGTTGGCCGGTGAGGGGCGCAGTCAACCATCCCCCGTTCACCCTGACCCACTCCCACAGGGAGAGGGAAGCAGCGCTTCGCTCTGGCGGCAGACAGGCTCATCAGAAAAATAAATCCACCCTGACATTCCCGTTTTCACCTCCCCCCATCCGCAGCGAGATTTAGCATTACGAAAATGTAATTATTTTGTAATGTTACAGTCTGATTGTTTCCGCCAAGTCCACAATCCCCTCCGTCATACGCCGGCTTTAGAGCGCTGAATTTCCTGGCA